>WRML01000070.1 GCA_009777165.1 Kiritimatiellota bacterium | reverse complement strand
TGCGCCTGCCCACGACCGTGTTGTCGCAGAACGACGCGGGGGTCGGCGTGAAAAACGGCATGAACGAGGGGGGGGCGAAAAATTTCATCGGCACATTCGCCCCCCCCTTTGCAGTCATCAACGATTCCGATTTCCTTAAGACCCTCCCCCCCGGCGACTGGATCAGCGGCGTGGCGGAGGCGTTCAAGGTCGCAATCATCGCGGACAAACCGTTCTTCCGTCAGCTCTGCGCGTTGGCGCCCAAACTGCGGAAACGCAATCAGGCGGCAATGGCGCGTGTGATCGAACGGACCGCCCAGCTGCACCTGAAGCACATCGCCACCTCGGGGGACCCCTTCGAGTTCGGCAGCGCGCGGCCGCTGGACTTCGGGCACTGGGCGGCGCACCGCCTGGAGATGCTCTCCAACTTCATGCTCACCCACGGCCAGGCCGTCGCCATCGGTATCGCGCTCGACAGCACCTACGCCTTTTTGAAACGCATGATTCCCGAGGCCGAGCACACCGCCATCCTGAAAGGGCTGACGGACTGCGGGCTGCCCGTTTACTCCCCCCTGCTGGAGCGGCCCGAACTGCTGGGGGGGCTGGAGCAGTTCCGCGAGCATCTCGGCGGCAGGCTCTGCGTCACCCTCCCCTCCCCCCTCGGCGCGAAACGCGAGGTCCACGCCATGGACCCCCGCCTCATCCACGCCGCGATTTCGCATTTGCGTCTTAACCACGGACGGGATTACACGTCGTCCCGTATTCCCGAAAATGCGATGAATGCGTCTCGTTTTGTTTCAGCACACAGATGACGCCGATCATTCACGATTTTCGCAGATTCTTTTTCCATCGGTTCCGTTTTAACCACGATAGGCACATGTGAACGTTTAACGTTTTAAAAAATCAGGAAATACGGAAACAATTCTGTCTGCAATTCTGTCTGGAAACGATTCTGCCTTGCGCAAAAAAAGCAAGCGTGTTATTTTATTTTGTTTTGGGAGGTGGTAGATGACAATGAGACGTGCAGGAATAACGGTTGTGGCGATGGGGGCGGCATGGGTATCGGGGGCGCAGGAGAAGGCGACAAACATTGTCGTGGAGGTTGAAGCGCGTGTCATGGCAGAGGTCAATGACTTGCCCGAGACGATTTTCCTGAACGTCCCCAACGTGTCGCTACGGAAACAGGGCGAGGGTTCGCCGCAAGCGGACATGTCGATCCGCGGGGCGCCGTTCAGCAGTTCAGGGTATCTGCTTGGCGGCGTCGCCATGCGTAACGCGCAGACGGAACATTGGCAGTTCGACGTGCCGCTCCCCGATCTGTGGTTCGACGCGCCGATGCTCCTGACGGGCCTCGACCGTTTCCGGCGTTCGCCGGGGCACCCGTCGGGCTCTGTCGCGCTAGAGCTCGCGCCATTGACCGAGAACGAACGCCGCATCGCCGGAGGGGGGGGGGAGAAAGGGCTGGCGTTCGCCAACACCTATGTGACGGAAACAGAGGCCTTCGGCAAGACCATCGGCGCGGCATCGGCCTTCGCGTCGTTCGACCGCTCGGACAGGACAGACGGTTACAAGGACAATTACCTGACGCGGGCGACCGCGGGCGGACGCGTCGGCGTTGTCAATGACGCGGTGCAGGGCGATGTGCTGATGTCGTATTCATGGAAGGAATTCGGCGCAAGAGGTTTTTACGGCACGTCGCCCGCATATCCGGCGAAAGAAGAGATACGCGAGCTGACGGTCATGGGTTCGCTGAGGGTGATGGAGGACGAGCAACAAGTGTCGCGTCTGACCGCCTTGTGGAAACGGGTGGACGACATCTACCTGCTCGACCGCGACAATCCTTCCTTCTACCTGAACGAACACACGAGCGACTTCATCGCGTTGCATGGCGAGACACGCCGCATGCGTACGGAACACTGGAGCATTGACTTACGCGCGGATGGCGAGGCGGAGATAATCGAGAGCGAGTCGCTCGGTGACCATACGCGGGCGCGCGGTTCGTTCGCCGTGTTGCCGAATTACCACCTGAACGCCGTCACGTTCACCGCCGGAGGGGCGCTCGACGTGTTCACGACAGATACCCCGGCATGGCTGCCTGCGGCCGGTATCGAGTGGGCAATGACGGACAACCAGACTCTCTTCCTCTCCTACACGGAATCGGTCCGCCAGCCATCCTACACGGAGTTCAACTACAACTCGCCCGCGTCGCTCGGTAACACAGGGCTCAAACGCCAGCGCACACGTACGACGGAACTCGGTTGGAAAGGTGCGGCCGAGCGCTTCAACTGGCATACGGCGGTCTTTTACGAGAACAACAACAATGTCGTTGACTGGATTCAGTACGCGCGAGACGCACGATGGACATCCGTCAATCTCCAAAAGCTGGAGACGTTCGGCATCGCGGTGGACGGCAACGTGCGCGTCACGGCCTTGACCGAATTCGCGTTCGACGCGCTTGTGCTCTACAAGACGTGCGACACGGATTTCTTTGCGAGCCGTTATGCGTTCGATTATCCCGACGCCACGGTTGGCTTGACATTGCGTCAACACTTGACGCATGATGTGTTCATTCGCTTTCGTCAGGGGGTCTCGAAATTTGCGGGGAACCCTGCGCGTCAAGGCGATGACTGGTTTTGGGACATGGGGGTGGATGCTCAGTGGCACATGCCGTGGATGACGGGGCTCACGCTGGGGGCTGGCGTGAACAATGCGTTGGACGACACGTTCCAAATCTATCCCGGGCAGGTATCGGCCGGCCGGCGGTTTTTTGTATCGGCCGCGTACCAGTGGTAAGGCAGAGGATGAACATGGATGTGCAATCGGTGCCGATGACAACCAAACGTATAGGGCGCGCGTTCCGTTTCCTGAAGGAGACGGGCTCGACGAACCGTGACATGGACGCAGCCGGTGCGGCGGGCGCGCCCGAAGGATTGCTGATTGCGGCGGATGCGCAGACCGCTGGATGTGGGCGTATGACGCGCGGATGGTTTTCGCCGCCTGGCGTGAACCTCTATTTCTCGCTGTTGCTCCGCCCGGATGTCGCGCCGTACTGCGCGGTGTCGCTGCCGCTGGTGATCGGCCTTGCGGTCGCGGAGGGGCTTGCCGAATGCGAGCCGTCACTCCAGCCGCAAATCAAATGGCCCAACGACATCTACGTCAACGGCAAAAAAATCTGCGGCATCCTGTGCGAGATGCAGCTCGCGGGGGATGCCATTAACTACCTGATTGCGGGCGTTGGCGTGAACGTGAATATCCTGGCCGCTCAACTGCCCCCTGAACTGCGAGCATCAGCAACATCCGTCGCCATCGAGATCGGACAATCAGCATCACGCGAAACCGTCTTGGCATCCATCCTCAACCGTTTCGAGCCGCTGTACGACCAATGGCGCGCGTTCGGGTTCACGGCACTGGTCCAGCAGGTGAATCTGTTCGACATGCTGCGCGACATGCCCATCCGTATGGAACTCTCCGGCACCCCCATCGAAGGTACCGCCTGCGGGATACGGCGCGACGGCGCACTGCTGTTGCGGACAACAGACGGGCTAATGCCCGTCTACTCTGGCGAGGCGCATATTGTGGGTTATGGTCAACGTCTGCGTCATACCGCGCAATCGTGACAACGACAGTTGATGCCTCTTGGATGAAACGCTCACCACCCCGAGGACACTGCTACTCCCCACGCACTATCGAGTCGAATCGTCTTGAATCACGAAAAAATTGGTCACGCTCACGACAGGAATCGCAGTGCCCCCTTATTTGAACAACTGGTTGATGGCGTTTTTGTTCTCGTCATTACCGGGGGTCTCACGGATTTTAGTCCAGTGCTCGCGGAGGGCGTTTTTGTCGGTTTCCTTGGCGCTCAACTTCTGCGTCACGCCACGCAGGGCGAGGGTCTGGTTCCGCGCGTCCGGGGCGGTGAGCGCAAGGCGCATGAGCGCGGGGACGGCACTGGTGTCGGCCCATGCGGAGAGGGCGCGAATCGCCGCCGCCGACAGGTCCACATGATCCGAGGAAGCGGTTTTCTCAGCATCACCCAGGAGGAGGTCACCGCCGATGCGCGCGGCGGTCTCGTAGAAGACCGGGCGGTCTTGCTCGGGCAGATCTAGGGTGGTCTTGCGCAACAGTTCCGCGCACGTGCCGTTGGTGTCGCGCTTGGCAATCGCGGCAAAGGCGCTTTGCGCTTCGCCGATGACGCGCCCGGGGGTCTTGGGCAACCGCGCAAGGAGGGTTTCCGCTTGCTGGGGGGTGCCGGTCTCGCGCAACACACGGTAACTGGCGATTGCGGTGTCCGCATCCTCCGACTCTGCGGCGGCGAGGGCGATCGGGATGGCATTGGCGACACGCCGCTCGCGGAAGAGGTCAAGTGCCAATTTCCGCCCTGCGCCGTTGAATGTGGCGTAGCCCGCAAGCAGCGGCTCAATCAACCGGGCCGTCGTAACTTGTCGTGCGGCATCCCGCCACGTCCCCGACTGCTCTGGGGAAATGGTTTTCAGCGTTTCCGTGAAACGCGCGACAAAGAACGCCGTGTCCAACTGAATCAATGCGGACAATGCCGCTTTGACGACAATCCCGTCTGCGTCCGTAACACACAGCACGATGGCGTCCGTCGCGGACTTGTCGCCCCGCGTTGCGAGGGCATCGATCAGCATCACGCGGCGAACAGGGTTTTCCACCGTCGCGAGCTTGGTTGCCCACACGGCGGTTTTCTCTGTGTTGCCTTTCGCGTTTAGCCATACGAGCGCCGCGCCCGCAACACCGTTGTCTTCCCCGTCAAACGCCTCCATCAGGCGTTTCGACCGCGCCCCTGCGGAGAGCTTGGCGATTTCCTGATTGAAGCGGCGGCACACCGACGGGTCGCCGGGCTTGAGCTTGCTAGCCCTGTCGTCAACCACCGCATACGCTGTGATGCGCGCCAGTTCGGCGACACCCAGCTCGGTTGATTTCGCGAAGAACTCGCTGATGAGCCTGGCCTGTTCCGGCACCCCGCACCAGCGCAACTGGTCGAGGAAGAAGCACGTCACGTCGGCATCCTTCGCTTTCTGCGCGGCGGCGAGGAGCGCGTGCGCATACGTCGTGCGGCTGATTTTCGGCACGTCCTTCGTCATCACGTGCTGCGTGAGCGCGGCGATGGTGACGCTGGCGATGGGGTCGGACTCCCCCCCCGTCTTGATTTGCGCGAAGAGGGTCTCGTAGGCGGGGACCCCCTTCTTGACAATCTCCGACAGCGCGGCCTTGTCCACGGCGGCCTCGAGTGCGGCGGTATTCTTGTCTGCCCATTGGGCAGCGGTATCGGCATGACCCGCGCAGGTCAGCAAACCCGCCGCGAGAGTGATCAACATCTGTTTTTTCATACGGTTTCCTTTCTTTGTAGAATGCGTTTTTAGTTTATCGTTTTTAGAATTTGGCTTCGTTACTTTGACTCTAATAACTAAAAACTAACAACTAACAACTAAAAACTAACAACTAACAACTAACAACTTCCCTTCATATCGCCCACTTGTCGCGCATCTGCTGATAGATGAATTTGTCGGCGGCGGGGTCGTTGACCGCGCAGAGCTTGTCGGGGTCGAACGCGAAGCCGCGCCCGAGCCGCATGGCGACGAGGGCGAGGTTCACGATCGTCGCGGAGCGGAAGCCGTTGCGCTCATTCAGCGCGAACGGGCGGCGCAGGCGGACGGACTCCATGAAGTCGGTCTGTTGCGCGCGCGGCTCCGGGAGCTCGGCGACAATGGCATCCAGGTTGGGGATGTCCGACCTCATGCGTTGCCACAGTTTGCCCTTGGGCCCCTCCAAGAACGGCTCGCCTTTGAGCGAGTCGTTACCGTCGAGGATGATCTGGCAGCCGTCGGCGTAGGTCAGCGTGATGCGGCGGAACGAGCCGACGGCATCGGGGTGCTGAGGGGGGGCGTCAATCTCGACCTTGACAGGGCTGGTGTCGTCCTTTTCCAGCAGGTACTGGACGGGGTCGAGGTAGTGTTGCCCCATGTCGCCCAGCCCGCCGCCGTCGTAGTCCCAGTAGCCGCGGAACGTACCGTGCGTGCGGTGCGGGTGGTAGGGCTTGAAGGGCGCGGGCCCGAGCCAGAGGTCGTAGTCGAAGTGCTCGGGGACAGGCTCGGGCTTCACGTTCGTCATCCCGCTCCACCCGAATTTCAGCGTGAAGCCCGTCACCTCGCCGACGACCGCTTTCAGGGGCCACCCGAGGATACGGTTCTCGGCGACTTTCTTGATGGGCTTGACATCCGTGCCGAAGCCGTAGAAACCGTCCTGGAAGCGGAACCACGTGTTCAGGCGGAAGATACGGTTGTTAGCCTTGACCGCCTCCATGACGCGCCGCCCCTCGCCGATCGTGCGGGTCATGGGCTTTTCGCACCAGACGTCCTTGCCAGCCTCCGCCGCCATGACCGACATCACACCGTGCCAGTGCGGCGGTGTGCAGATGTGCGCGATGTCCACATCCGGCATGGCGAGAATCTCGCGGAAGTCACGGCAGACGTGGATCTTCCCGTAGCCGCGCTTCTCCGCCTCGCCGATACCCTCCTCCATGCGCTTCCTGTCGGGGTCGCACAGGGCGATGAGCCGCGAGCTGGTGAAGCCCAAGTGGGCCCCGGAACGCGCGATGCCACCGAAACCTAACAGCGCGCGCGTGATCTGGTTGCTCGGCGCGGTCTCCGAACGGATGACATGCGCGGGGATAATTGTAAACGCGGCGCATGTCCCAGCCGTTTTCAGGAAACTCCTTCTGTTCAAACTCTTCATGTCATGAACCTTTCTTATCCGTCCCTGTCTGTTACAGTTCCTTGATGAAAATGTTCTTGAACTCGATGGGGTCGCCGTGGCACTGGAGCTCCAACTGTTCAATCGGGAAAATCGGGCGGTTGCGGTCCCAGTAGTTTTCCAGCACCGTGTCGTCAACGACCAGCACGTCGTTCAACTTCACCGTCACCTTCTCGCCGACCATCTTGATGTAGAAGCGGTTCCAGTCGCCGATCTGGTAATCCACCAGCGCCAGCGGCTTGCTCGGATTCTTCTGGTTGTTGTAGAGGCCCCCCGATCCGATGTGGTGCTGGTTGTGCGCGTCCCAGATCTGCACCTGCGGAGAGCCGCGCAGGTAGAGGCCGCTGTCGCCCTTCACGGTCAAGAGCCGCCAGTCCACCCACATCTCGAAATCGCCATAGTCCTTCGCGGTTGCGAGGCTGTAGCCCTTGCCGTTGAAGTACAGCACGCCGCCGTCGCGGACCGCCCAGGTCTGCCGCATCTGCGCGTCCGCCTTCTTCTGCATCTCCGCGCGTTTCTCCGGCGTGGCGGCCTGGCGGACGACGGGGTTGTCGAACTTCTCCTCCGTGGTCACACCCTTCCAGTTCGTCAGGTCCTTGCCGTTGAACAGCGCGGTGAACCCGGCGGGCGGCTTGTTGTCTTGATCCGTGATGATCTCGTAATCCGCCGGGACTTCCTTGATGCGGATGTTGCGCCAGTCCACGCGCGAGCCGTGGCCCAGCCAGCCGATGTGGCCCTTCTTGTTGCGGATGCCAGGGTGCGCCCGGTTGCTGACGGTCTTGTCCGGGTCAATGTCGTTAAGGTAGGCCTCGACGATCTTCTCGCCGTTCAGGATGACGACAATGTGGTCGCCGATGGCGCGGACCTCCTGGAAATTCCACTCCCCGACCTTTTTGAGATGCCCGCGCTTGGCCGCCACCACGCCATAGATGGAACCGTGGTACTGCCAGTCCTGTAGCTTCGTGTAATCCGAGCCGGAATCATCGAGGATCTGCAGCTCCATGCCGTTGTACGCCGCGTCGCCCGGGACGGGACAGCGGATACCCAGCCCGTTGTTTGCGTTTTCCGTGAGCTTGAACTCGAAGCGCAAGATGAAGTTGTCATACTCCTTTTCCGTCAGGAGTTTCCCTCCGCTGGTGGGCTTACAGTAGAGGACACCGTCCTCGACCGCATAACCGTCATTCGCGTTGAACCATCCCGTCAAGTCCTTCCCGTTAAAGAGCGAAACGAATCCTTCCGCATTCGGCTCCGCCGCGAGAGCGGCCATCGTTACACCAGTAACGAGTGCGATTAAACACTTCTCCATGTCCGTGTCCTCCAATTTTTAAAAGATAGATGTTAATGCTTTTTCGCCGCAGGGTCAAGCAAGCATTCCATATCTTTTCGGGAAAAAAGGGAGGGGGAGGGATTTTACCACAACAGACACAATCGTTCTCACAACAGACACAAAGCGCCTGATCTGCTGCATACAATCTGGTGTGTCCATTTTTGGATGAATGGCATTACCCTGCGGCAGACGGTACACCTGTGGATGTTGAAGTTTGTTATAGTGAATTAACTTTAAACGTGTTCCATTCTTACATCCCGTTAGGGATGTGTCTCTCGGCAGAAAAACGCCCTCCCCCCCTTGTCCGCAAGAAAAGGGGCCCCCATCGGCGCAGGTGCGACCGATGGGGCACGGGATGCACCTAAAAGAGGCATCCCGATGGGATGCC
>WRML01000069.1 GCA_009777165.1 Kiritimatiellota bacterium | reverse complement strand
TGTCGCTGTTCCGCCAGCCCGACGGCACCTACCTCTCCACCAACCGCATCATCGTCGCCGACGCCAAGGACATGGACCCTTACGACCTTATGCTCGCCGGCGCGTCGGGGGACGCCGTGACCCGCATGACGCACCGCGCCCTCGGCGACCCCCTGCCCGTGACCTATTCCCACGGCGGCGTCTCGCTCACGGAAACCGCCACCGTCGGCAAGGACATCAAGACCCTCACCGTGGATGTCGCCTCGATGATCGTTAATGGCTTCTGGCACCAAGACGGTCAAATCGAGCCGGACATGAAAGCGTGTCAGGAGTGTCTCGCGCAGGCGAACATCAAGGTCAACTACAACCTCCCCGACAACAGCGCCGGCTTCCCCGCGCCGCAATCTGTCGCGACAAATGCGGACTGGTTCGCGGCGACTGTTGACTCCCAGGGAAACCTTTCATTGACGCAGGAAGCCCGGGATGTGATAGACGCCTCCGGCCTCGGCACGAATAACCTGCGCGTCATCTATGTGCCGGGAGTGATAAAAATTGGAGGGCCTGGATTAGAACCGAGATTAGCTGTGGGTTACGCTTTCGCCGCCCATGTTTTCACAGGCAACCCCGACAAGAGCTACATTGACACCTGCTTTGTGACGGTACAATACCCTGAGCAGCCCTTTATGCCAACCCATGAAATCGTCCACCTTTTTGGGGAAGGGCATACCACAAATATGCCGTGGAACCTTATGAACGCAAGTGCGCCACCCCCCGGGAAAGTCCTCTGGGGCAAGAAACGCCTGACACAGCAACAGGTTGACAGGATACGCGCCAACGGCGAGATGCGCAACAAACTGAAATGAGGTGAAACCATGAGACGAGTATTGTTTGTAATGATAGGTATGGCGACCCTGTATATCCACAGTGTCCCCATGGAAGAGACACGGCAGCTTGTGCGCGGGTATGTTGAAAAGCTTTATGGATGCGACGATATATTTGATTTTGCAAGTATTAGAAAAAGTTTACATGCGTTTGACCGTGACATCAAAATGTCTGTATATTTAGAGATGATTGAGGAGAACCCTGATGACCCGAACATCGTAGGTACAATAGTAGGGTTGTTCGATATAGCTGATGGATGGGATAGGGCTTCGTATGGGAATCAGGAAGCTCTTGATTGGGCGCGGAAGGTGTTGAGAAATGAAGAGGAGCAATTGAATACACATGTTGCAAGCGAGTATCTGTTGCTAAAGGGTGATGTGAGAGACATTGATATAATCAGCCCCCATTTCAGGGATTATTTGGTACGGCGGGTGGCAGGAACCAATGTCGTTGACTATTATCCTTCTGGTTTTGGGGTGTCGAGCTGGTTTGAATGTATTCCGTCTGTCACCAACACAGGACCTCAAGGTCTCTATGTTCATGCAATCTTGCGCCAGTGCTGGGAAAAGATGCAAAAGGACCCGTCTAAAATCCCTGCCGAGCTGCTGACGATGGTGGTGTCGTTCGACGCGGGCGGCAACCCCGTGTGCAGCGTGGACCTGGCGAAGTACGGGCTCACCATGCCCGTGCTCGACGTGCCCGTCAAACCCCAAGCAGAAGGCGGGACACCGGAGGGCGGGCTTCAACACTCCGTGCCTCCCCGCGAGCCGGGAAACCGCCTTTGGATCCCTGCCGCCCTCGCAGCCCTCACCCTCCTCATCGGCGTCCTCTATGCGCGGCGCAACAAACTGAAATGAGGTCAAGCCATGAAAAAGGTAGTGTCGTCCCCCGGATCGCCTGTCCTCTGGAGTGCGGCGGCTCGCCGCCGCTTTCACGCGTGGGGCTTGCCCCGCGCATCAGCGACTGGGCGGACACACGGGTCCGCCCCTACAGCCGTCCCCGTGCGGGGGCAAGCCCCCGCACGCCAGAGATTACGCGGCAGTCCCCTTAGCGTGTTGCGTTCCAACCGATGGCGTCAATCGCGTCGGCGACGGCGAAGAGGAGATTCTCTTCCGTGTCGGTGACGACACTGTCGTGCCTGATGATATCCTCGCAGGCCTGCATGAACGCGCGCTTGAAGAGGGGGGGGAGGCGTTCAAGCCTGGACAGCGCGGCGTCGAACGCGTCGAAGTCGCGGAGTATACCTGGTTCCGGCATCACCAGCTCGCCCGTGTAGGGCGTGACGCGTTGCTTGCCGGCAGTCCACGCGTCGAGCGCGGCTTGCTCGGAGACGGCGTCGAATGAGGCGATCATCGACAGCACAAGGGCGATTTCGGAGGCAAGCGCTTTCGGGGGGACGGTTGATTGACGGGCGTGCACAAGCGATGCGTCCGGCTGGAGGCGGCGGCGAATCATGCACGTCAGCGCAAACTCGAACGGCTCGATCACGTTGTCGGCGCGGCAGAGTTTGTCAATGCTTTCACAGAAGTGCTTCAGGTTGTCGGGCGACGCGTTGCGGATGGTCGCGACGGCCAGCTCACAGGCAATGCGGCGTTGGCGCACGGTCCAGTCCGTCATCCGCATCTGCCATGCGAGACACGCGTCCGTCATGTCGGTGTCGTTCTCGAAGCGGTAGGGGAGCATATCAAGCTGGAGGTCGCGGATGCTCTTGTCCGTGGACAGCAACGCGCCGCACACGCAGCATTCGGCGGAGAGGGGGTCGTGCAGCATGTCGCGGTCCTCGTCGGAGAGCCATGGCAGGTCTGTAGGGACAGGGCTTGCCCCCGCCCCGGCGACCGTAAGGGTCGTCCCTACAGTAGGGGTCTCCTCGTAACGCAAGGCGCGGTGGACGCCGTACATGGTGTTGCGGACGACGCGCTCGTCCTCCGCGTCCATGCTGGGGTCGTTCGATTTCGGCGCGGCTTTCGCCTCTTCAATCCGCCGTTTCAACATTACCCGCACGTCGCCGAAGTTGCCGTCAAAGCCCGGCTCAATCTTGCGGATACGCGCGAGCAGGGGGGGGTGCGTCGCGAACATGCTGGACAGCCCGGAGGCGAAGAGCATGTGCGAGACGGCAGAGACGTTTGGTGCGTCGAGACCGCTGCTTTTCACACCGATGATCTTCAGCGCGTCCGCCAGCCCGCCGGGGTTGCGCGTGAACTGCACGGCGGAGGCGTCCGCCAGAAACTCGCGCTGGCGCGAGATGCTGCTCTGGATGAGCCGCCCGAAGAAAAACCCGATCTGCCCGACCAGCCAGCAGACAACGCCCAGCACCAAAAGCACCAGCTTGATGCCCCCGCCGTTTTTTTTGCCCCCCCGGATCCGCGCCGCAATCCGCATGAACAACACGCCGAGAATCGTGAGCGCGAAAATCCCGTGCAACACACCGATGAGACGGATGTTCAGGCGCATGTCGCCGTTCAGGATGTGGCTGAACTCATGGCCGATGACGGCCTGCAGCTCGTCGCGGTTCAGCGTCTCCAGCAGACCGCGCGTGACCGCCACCGCCGCATCCTTGGACGCGAATCCGGCGGCGAACGCGTTCATGCCGCGCTCGTTGTCGAGGACGAACACGCTGGGCATACTGACCCCCGCGGCGAGCGCCATCTCCTCGACCACGTTCAGGAGGCGGCGTTCCCGCAGGTCGCGCGTCATCGGCGCGACCCTGCGCCCACCCATTGCCAGCGCGACACTCGCCCCCCCAGCACGCAACGCCAGAATCTTATACAGCGAGGCCCCCCCGATGATGACAACGATTAGCACAAACACCGCAAGCGCAACATCAGGGTTCAGGAGGGCATTGACGAACGCCGTCCCGAAGTCCACGCCCGCCCCCTCCTGGCCCGACACCAGCAGCGACCAGACAAGCGCGATCCCCGCATGGAACATGACCGCCGTCCCCAACACCGCCAAGCCGTACAGCCCAACGAGCTTCCTCGTCGCCCGCCGCGAATGATCCTGTTGGTCGAAGAAGTTCATGTTTTTTCTTGAGTAGCTAGTAACTAGTAACTAGTTGCATTGCTTCCGAGGCATTTAACTAGCTACTAGCTACTAGTTACTAGCTACTAGTTACTAGCTACTCCCCTTAAAAACTCACCTTCACCGCCTCGCGCTCGGTCGGGTCAACGATCTCGAACAGTTGCGCGGGACGGAAGCCCATCATGTTGGCGACGGCCACGGTGGGGAAGCTCTCGCGCTTCGTGTTGTAGACCGTGACCGCGTCGTTGTACGCCTGCCGCGCGAACGCGACCTTGTTCTCGGTGGAGGTCAGCTCCTCCATCAGCAGCGCCATGTTCTTGTCCGCCTTGAGTTCGGGGTAGCGCTCGACGACAACCATCATGCGCGCGACGCTTCCGCGCAGACTGCCCTCCGCGTTGACCAGCCCCTTCATCGCGTCGGGGTCGCCGGGGTCGTTGCGGGCGGTGCTTGCCGCGCCCATGGCCGCGTTACGCGCCGTGATGACCGCCTCCAGCGTCTCGCGCTCATGCTTCATGTAGCCCTTGGCGGTCTCGACGAGGTTCGGGATCAGGTCATAGCGGCGTTTCAACTGCACATCAATCTGCGCGAACGCATTCTTGAAACGGTTGCGCAACGTCACGAGCCCGTTGTACGCGCCGATGAGCGCGATCACAAGAATGATCAGCACGGCAAGAACCACAATCGGGCCGACCGGAATGGCAGCAATAGGTATCATCATAAACAATCTCCTGTGTAGGGTTAAACATTCGGAGGAATATTACACGAGTGCGCAGGCGAAAGCAAGCACGTTCGTTTTTCGATTCATCCCCTCCACGTTTTTCTGTGCGATTTTTTTCTGCTTGCTATCGCCGCCCTTATAGTGAAATCACTTTTAAAGCATATATCAATTGTCAATTGATGGGACCGGCCTCATCCCGCGCCAGCCCGCCGAGAACTTCTGTGTGGGGCTGGACGACGGGAGACCCGTCGCCAATTACTGTTCCGTCCGACCGCAAAAATCCCTTTACCTGATCATCAGCATCGTCCCGCTCGGGGCGTTCAAATAGACACGGGTCTTGCCCGGGCCGTAGGTCAGCTTCGCGGACGGGATGCCATCCACAACCCAGCCGGAGAGGTCGGCGGGGCCGTTGATCGCATTCGGCGAGTCGAAGAGCAGCCATTTGGCAGGGGGCCGGGCGCCGACCGTGAATGGCTGGGTGTAAACCACGCCGTCGTTCGGCAGGGTCAGCACGCCGTTCACGATGAACGTATCCGCCACCGACGAGGAGGCGTAGCGGTACTTGATGTTCACGCCTTCCTCAATGACCAAATCGCCGCCGGTGGTGAGCGTGCCGCAAGCGTCGGCCGTGCCGCCCTGAATCCATACGCCCGGCGCGACATGCACCGCGCCACCGACAGTCCCCTGCCCGAACAGCAGCCCCCCCTGCACCGACACGGGGCCCAGCGTCGCGATGCCGTCCGCACCCACGCCGAACGCGCCACCGTCAACCGTGAGGGGGCCCGTCGCCGTGTTGACGCCTGTCATCGTGAGTGCCCCAGCGCCGCGCTTCACCCACATGCCGTGGCCCGTGACCGTGCCGCTGAACACGGCGTCTTCCGCTGTGTCGAGCACCACGGGGCTTGTGGTCTGGTCGTTGGCCTCCTCGTTCGTGAGCGCGTAGATGTGCCACGTGTCGCCGGAGAGGGCATTGTATTGAATCGTCAGCGTGGTTGACGTGGGCGTGTAGCGGTACGCCACGAAGCGTGTCGGTATGTTGTCCTCCATGAACGAGATGGAGTGGGTCACCGCAGGGTCGGCGGAGAAGTTGAGGGTTATGGGCCGGTTACCATTCAAATTCCACGCGCGGAGGTAGATGCGAACCTCGTACTGTTTGCCGGGGGTGAGCCCCGTGAGCCGCGCCGTGCCGGCGACTTGATTGAACACGAAATCCGTGAGCAACCCGTAAACCCCTTGGTCGCTTGTGGTGCCCGTATTACCTCCCTTCCCGACATTGTTTGCGTTGCCGAAGCCTGTCCACCCGTAGCCATTCATGGCGCCATTGGAGCCCGCCTTCGTGAACTGCACGCCGTTCACGACGGCGCCGGGGAGGCTGAGGGGCATGCCGCCCCGGCTCCCGAAGTCCAGCGCATGCGTGTAGCATTTCAGTGGCGAGATCTGACTCGTCGCGTCGTCCGTGAAGAAGTGCTGGTAGAGGGTTTCCACCGGGTAGGTTGCCGTGTAAGGCACACCGGGGGTGATGCCGTGGAGGAGACACTCCTCGTCGTCCTGCCCGTCGTATTCCTCGTTGGTCAGCGCATAGATGTGCCACGACTCGTTGCTGCCGTGCCCGTCAATGGAGATCGTCAGTTCGGAGGACACGGGCGTGTAACGGTACGCGAGGAAGTGCGGCGTCAGGCCGTCCACATTGAAGTTCACGGTGTCGCTCACCGAACCGCCGGGCATGAAGATGACGGTTTGATAGCGTGCGGCATCGGCCGTCCACGCGCGGTTATAGAAGCGGACCTCGTACTGCTTGCCGGGGGTGAGTCCCGTGAGGGTGGCGATCTGCGGGTTCCCCGGGGTATTGTTTGCGTTCACCATGTCCGTCAGCAATGCGTGCATCCCTTGGTCACTCGCAATACCTGCGGGGGTCCCCCCGGGATTTGTCCCGGTCTGGAATCCTGACCACCCGTAGCTGCCGGAGGAACCGCCCGGGCCCGCCTTCACGAACTCGACGCCGTTGACGGTGGCGCCGGGCCCGCCGATGGTCGTGCCGACCCGGCTCCCGAAGTCCAGTTTGTGCGTATAGACCTTTGTCGGCGAGATCAGGCTGGACACGTCATTCGTGATGGGATGCAGGTAGATCCAGTTTGGCATGAAGTTACCCGCGCCGCCCATGTGGAACGTGCCGCCGCCGGAGAGTCCGCTGAGCGTGACCGCGCCGTACGGTGCGGAGAGCGCGGCGCCGGCCGCGACTTCCGTGGTGCCTTTGAGGTTCGCGCCCGATGCCAGCACCGCCTCGCCCGCCAGCACCGTGAGCCCGCCCTCGAGGCTGATGGCGCTGCCGAAGCGCTGGATGCCGGGCCCGTCCTTCACGAGCGCGCCGGGCCCGCCGAGGGATCCCTCGTAGCGTGTGTCCGCCCCTGCCGGCGACATCACCGTCAGCACCGGGCCGGTTGCGCCGGACCCGGCGGTGCCCAGATTCTCGTTCGAGAACGCGTAGAGGTGGCACATGTCCGGATTGAGCGACAACACGTGCACATCGAGTGTCCCCGCCGCGTCCGTGACGTAGCGGCAGCGCACCTGGCTGCGCGTCATGCCGTCGAGGTTGTGCCGGGCCGTGCCGACGGCGGCGCCGCCCACGGAGAAGGTGAACGCCACGTTGCGCGGGGAGCCGAGCGTCCCGTAGTTGCGGAAGTAGAAGCGGAACTCGTGCGCAGTGAACGGCGCCAGGCCCGTGAGACGGATCGTGTAGTTCTGGCTGTTATAGAGGAATCCCCCCAGCAGCCCCGCGACGCCGTCCTCCGTGGAGTTGCCCAACGACAGCGGGGGGGGGATCCCGGCTCCCCACGACCAGCCCGCGTCCCTGGTGTCGAACGCCACGCCGTTGACGGTCGAGAACGCCGACGGGGACAGCGGGAAGTTCACCAGGTGCGTGTAGTTTTTCTCGGTGGAGATGCCGCAGTCGGTCTCGTCGGTGAACGCGAACGCGTCGGCGCCGTTGCCCAGCACGGTTATCCCCCCCTTGCCGCGGAGCCCCGTCACAGTCTGCGGCTCCTCGGTGCGGAACATCGCGCCGTCGTAGAGCGTCAGGTAGTTCTGCGCACCCAGCAGGTTCGGGGGCAGGATGTTCAGTACCCCCCCGAGGACGCTCATGTCGCCCAGGATCTGGTTCGCCGCCCCTCCGCCGAGGTCGAACGTCCCCTCCCCGGACTTCTCGAAGAGGCCCCCCGCGCCGACGGACAGCCCCCCCGACAGCGACCCTACGCCTCGGAGCCCGACGCTCACATTCGCGTTGCCGTGCAGCGCCACGGGCCCCGCCGCGTCCAGGGCCCCCACCGTCGGCATCGGCGAGAACCAACTGTTCGGCAGCGCCTGGTGGACCGTCTGGGACGGCAGGCATACCTGCAGCCGCGCGATCACCCCCCCGGCTCCCTGTCCCATCGCGAACAGGAAGTCGTGGCGGCCCGCGGTCAGATCAATGGTGCTGAAAACGAACGTGGCGATATAACTGTTGGCCGCATGAAGGACGGTCCCGTCAATCGCGAGCAGCGTAAAGTCATCTACCCAGGCGCCGAAGCTGTACGTCCCCGTCTCCGGCACGGTGATGCTGCCGCGCCAGACGGCGGAGAACTCGGTGGGGTTGGGCCCGCCATGCCCGAAGGGGTACGGGAAATCCGCCGCCCCGGTGTAATCGAAGTTGGGGCCGTCGAGTCCGCTCGGGCGGATCAGGGCCGGCCTGCGCCCCGCGAAGTACGCCTCCATCCCGGCGAGCGTGAGGAAGCTGTTGGAGCTCGCGGTCGGGTTGCCGATGTAGTAGTAGCCCATCAGCCCGTCCGAGGCGGGGGGGTCGAACGCGATTGCGGTCCCCGTGTCCACCCTGACCCCTCCGAGGATTGACACGCCCTCCAGCGTGGTCTGCCCCGCCCCCCCTGTCTGGTAGAACGTCCCCTCATAAATCGAGCCGCACCCGTCGAGCTTCCACGTGCCGGCCCCCCCCTTGACGATCTCGGCGCTCGCGGGCCCCTGGAGGTTCCCGCTGAACACCCCCCCTGCGGACTGGCTCACCA
>WRML01000068.1 GCA_009777165.1 Kiritimatiellota bacterium | reverse complement strand
CGGAGATGCCGTCACCGCCCAGCGCGAGCAGACCAACCCCGTCGCGCTCCACCACGCCCTCGCGCGTGTAGAGCCCGTAGGTCGCCAGCCCGACGATGCGGTTCTTGCCGAACACCGACGCCACGCCCTTGGCGGCCTTCGCCTTGTCGGATTCCTCCTCGAAACATTCTGCCAACACCACGACGTGCGGCTCCACGCCGCCCATCTGGAGCTTCAGGTTTTCCGCGGCAATCCGCCCCACGACGTAAGCGTCCGCGCCTTTCGCCCATGCAGTCGCCGTCACGACACGCCCCCCCCTCGGTTGAACCGAAACGGCCGTTGGCCTCTGTTCTACTGCGCATCCCGCCATCGCAAAAACCCCTAACATCAATCCCCAATGTTTCATCACCTGTTCTCCTTAATGCGTTTTCAAACGACGCAGAGAAGTGTAGCACAGTTTTTGGGGGGGTGGCAATGGGATTTTTTGTGATTCGTGGTTGCGAACAGGGCACTTATTTTGTGAGGCTTTGAGTGATCTGTGGCACAACTATCGTCAAGACCGCAAAACCACCGTGATGCGTCTTCTGGAAACTGGAAACGAGAGCATTCTAAGTAAATGTGTAGCCGAAATAGGGCGAAGCGCTCGAACGTTCCTATGACAAGGATTTTTTTGCGTCCCGATGCGATCCTCTGGCGTGCGGCGGCTCGCCGCCGCTTTCCTGCGTTGGGCTCGCCCCACGCACCAGCACTCGGGTACAGACACGCGCCCCCCCGACAACCGTCCCCCGCGCGGGGGCTCGCCCCCGCGCAGGGACGGCCAGCTATGCGTCCTTGATGCCGATGAGGAACTCCGCGTTGCTCTTCGTGCCTTTCAGGCGCTTGATGACCATCTCCATACACTCGATGGGTTGGATGCCATTGAGCGCGCGACGCAAAATCCACGTGCGGTTGAGCTCGTCCGGATAGAGGAGCAACTCCTCTTTCCGGGTCCCCGATTTCTCGATGTTGATCGAAGGGAACACGCGCTTGTCAACCAACTGGCGGTCCAAGCACAACTCCATGTTACCGGTGCCTTTGAACTCCTCAAAGATCACGTCGTCCATACGGCTTCCCGTGTCCACCAAAGCAGTGGCGATAATCGTCAGGCTGCCGCCGTTCTCGATGTTGCGGGCGGCGCCGAAAAAGCGCTTGGGCTTGTGCAGGGCGTTCGCGTCCACACCGCCGGAGAGCGTCTTGCCGCTGTTGGGCTGAACCGTGTTGTACGCGCGCGCCAGGCGCGTGATGCTGTCGAGCAGGATCACGACATCGCGCCCGCACTCCACTTGGCGCTTCGCCACTTCAATCACCATCTCCGCGACCTGGACATGACGCTCGGGCGCCTCGTCGAAGGTCGAACTCAGCACATGCGCCTTTGTGTTGCGCTGCATGTCGGTGACCTCCTCGGGGCGCTCGTCAATCAACAGGATGAACAGCAACGCCTCGGGGTGGTTGGCAGAGACCGCGTTCGCAATCTTCTGCAACAGGACCGTCTTACCGGTGCGCGGCGGCGCGACAATCAGACCACGCTGACCGAACCCGATCGGCGTGAAAATGTCCATCACGCGCATGGAGATCTCTTCCGGCTTCGTCTCCAACACAATGCGGCTGTCCGGGAAGAGCGGTGTCAAGTTCTCGAAGTGCACGGTCCGGCGCGGCTCGACCGGGGGCTTGCCGTTCATGCCGTCCACGCGACCGAGCGCGAAGAAACGCTCTTTCTCCTTGGGGTCACGTACGGGGCCCTCAATCATATCCCCTGTGCGCAACCCGAAACGGCGGACCTGCGACGGCGAGACGTAGACATCCTCCGGGCATTGCAGGTAATTGTTTTTCGGCGAGCGCAGGAACCCGAACCCGTCGGGCAAAATCTCGAGCACGCCGCTGGTGATGACCCCCCCCCCCCCCGGGGGGAACTTCGGATGACCTCGAAAATCACGTCGTGCTTTCTCATGCAGGACAGGTCCTCCTGGTTCGCATGAGGAATCAGCGCGTGCAACTCCGCGATGTCCATCTTCTGGAGATCCGTCAGGTACAGGTCCGGGAGCTTCTCCTGGGGCGGCAACGGGGCCCCCCCCGCGGCATCTTCTGCCGCAGCCTGCCCCCCCCCGTTCTCCACCAGGGAAGAGCCTGTCTCGGCAGTAACGCTGGGTTGCGTCGGCTGTTCGACGGCACCCCCCTCCTGAACCATGGGCTGATCCGGCGGGATGTCGTCATAGTCCCCCATACCCTGGGGCAACTTGATCTGCTTGGTGTTCCCCCGTTGCTGGCCACGGTGATGCTGCTGCTTGGGACGCCCCCCCCCCCCTTTTCCGCCGCCTTTCGAGGTGTTCCGGCTCGGGACGGGGGTACCGTTCCCGGAGGACCCATGCGCATTGATCGGGCGCTGGGCGTGACGGTTCCCGGAGGGTTTCGCCACAGGGCGGTTGACTGTCGGACGGGCAGTGAAACGCGTCCACTTGGCCAGCGGCGTGTCTGTGTTCGGCACCGGTTTCGGCCCGCTCACATCTAGATTTTCATGTTCTGTACTCATCTTCGGATCTCTCCATCAAAAGGCGGTAAATACGCCCCGCCTCCTCAGCCAGCCATTCCGTGCCGGCGTTATTCTCAACCGTCAGGTGCGCTCGCGCGGTTTTTTCCGCTGTCGGAAACTGAGCGTCCAGACGCTGGCGGGCTTGTTCCGCGGAAAGCCCCCTGAACCGCATCAACCGGTCAACCTGCGCCTGCGTATCACTGGACACACAGATGACCACATCCCAATCGCATTCCCATCCGGCCTCGAACAAAAGCGGGATCACTACCGCGCTCATCGTCACCCCCGCCTGGCGATCGCGCCACGCGTTCACAATCTGCCGGACCATCGGATGCAACACATGATTCAATTCCTCACGCGCCTTTGCGTCAGCGAAAACCTGTTCCGCCAGCTTCGCGCGGTCAACACCCCCGTCTGCCGCAATCACACCCTCCCCAAACCGCCGCCGTATCAACTCGACGGCCGCCCCCCCTGGGGCCTCCAAGGTGTGAACCACATCGTCCGCCTCCAACACCTCAACGCCCAACCGCCGAAGACATCCGGCAAAGGCACTTTTACCACAAGCGATGCCACCTGTTATCGCGACAGATAACCCCATTGAGTCATTCGTGGTTAGTGATAAGCGGTTACTGGTGAATGATGACTGGTGACTGACTCGTGGGTCAGCATCCTAACCACTCATCACTACCCACTCGAAATCATTGCCCCTCTGGCACCATAGGCGGCGGCGTCTCTAGCACACCTGGAGAGGACATCAAGGCATCGCCACCAGTCCCCGCCAAATAACGTCCGTCCGTGCCCAACGTGCGGGCTGTCACAAAAATCAGCAAATTGCGCTTGTTCGTCTTTTCCGCGCGGCTGCGGAACAGGCGCCCCAAGTAAGGGATGTCGCCGAGCAGGGGGATCTTGTCCTCAATCGTGACTCGCGCCTCCGTGATCAGGCCACCCATGACAACGGTCGCGCCATTGTTGATGGTCAGCTGCGTCTCCACCGAACGCACATTGAAGAACGGCTGCTCCATGGGTAGCTCGATATACTCCGTGACCAGCGTGTCCCCTTGGAGAGCCCCTCCGATCGTGCCTCCTGGCACCACGGTCTGCCTCGGCACGCGCGTGCCGTAGTTTTTCCAGACCGGCTCAGAGACCACCTGGGGCCTCAGCGTGAGCGTGATCATCTGCCCGTCCTCGGAGAGCTTCGGGATGACCTGCAGGATGACCCCCACCTCGCGCATGGTGAAGTTCTGCGGCTCGACGATGGCCAGAGGCTCCCCTGTCCCGCCACCCCCAAAGCCGGTATTGCTCGTGCCCTGCTGGGAAATCTGGACGTTAAACTCGCTGGGGTAGATGTACTCCGTGACCACCTTCATGATGGCCTCCTGGTCCGGGCTCACGGTCACCTTTGGGGCGGACAGCAGGTCGGTGTCCGAACGCTGGCTCAGCATGTGCAGGATCATGGAAACGTCCGCACCGCCGATGAACGCGTTCAACCGCATGAACTGATCGTTGATCGCGGTGCCCTGCCCGATCAGCGGGTTGCCCTCCGTGTTCGGGTAGCGCATCCCCGGGGAAAACGTGGTGCCATCAATCGCGTTCACCATCATGCTGTGCTTGCCGTAATTACGCGACACCAGCGACTGCCCGGCGCCCAGCGCCCCAAGGTAGGGAACGGTATTGCCATCGCTGTCGGTGAACCACTTGAGCGCGTTTGCCGCCGTCCCGTACGGCCCTTTCCCCAGGAGCGGGATGGTCTGTGCCGCGTCCGCCCACAGCGGGATCCCGTCCGATGTCGTCAACTGCATGGACTGATAGTTTTTCAGCCCAAGGACATTCCTCGCGAAGCCACCGGGGTTGAAGCTGAAGTCGCCGTTAAGCATCCACTCGAAACCGAGCGAGTTCAAATCCTCCTGGGAGACCTCCACAAAACGCGCCTCAATCTCGACCAGCTTCTCGGTCACGTTCAATTCCGTCAGGAGCTGCTCGAAGCGGGCAAGCTGGTCGGCGGTATTGGTCACGCGCAACCTGCCAAGAAGATACGTGATGGAAGAGCCGATCGGCCACTTGACCCCCATCTGTTGGAAAAACTTCTTGTAGTCGTCCTCTTCGCTTGTGCTCGCGATGCTCGTTGTTGTCCATCCCGTCCCGGCAGGGACCTGGCTCGACAACGCGGTGGATGCCGTGCCGATGCGTTCCACAAACGACGGGAGCACATTGTAGCTGCGCATTTCCAGCTCATCGTCCGGGTCGTCCAACGGCACGATCATGACGATGGTGCTCGAGACGCGGAACTTCATGCTTGTCACCTCGCACACCAGGCGGAGGGCTTCGTAAAGGCTGATGTTCCGCGCCGTCATCGCAGGGATGACGGGTGCCCCCGTCGCACCCCCGCTCGGTGCCGCGAACGGGTCGTCCGATATCGCGCCCGCATCCGAGCCCGTGGTCGGCAACTTGAGGATCAGGTTTACCCCCCGCTCTTTAATGTCGATTGTTGCATCATCGTAATCGCGGCTGGCATTCTTGAAAAAATCAATCGCGTCAATGATGGTGGCAGGCGGGCGGAAACTGACCTCGGGAAGGATAATCGAGCGCAACTTATCGGTGGTCTTCTGACTTTCTGAGAGGTTGCCGCCGGGTGCGCTCGGGGTGCGCTTCGTCCCGCCCCGGTCCCGTTCGATTTTCGGGAGCTGGGGGCTGTTCTGCGCATAGACGGGCGCCGTCCACGCATCCGAGACATCCTTGATCAGCGCCGTGCGCGTCGCGAGGAACTCGCTCATCTTCACGCCGTTGAGCCGCTCCGCGATGCGCCGGCGCAGATCAATCGCCTCCTCCTGGTTCGGATAGATGTGCAGGATAAGCTCGCACTCCTCCATCGCCTTGTCATACTCCGACGTCGCGAAATGCTGGCGCGACTTACGCAAGCGCTTGCGAATGTCATCCTGACGCTTCTGGAAGGCATCTTCATTCTTGCGGTGGATGATGCGCGATGGGTCGAAGTCCACAGGCTTGCTGACCGGGATATGCTCAATGAAGCTCGCCGCCTGGGAATGCCCCAGCTTCAGTGCCTCCTGGGCCATCAGCTTGGCTTCATCGTACTCCTTGCGCTTGCGCAACTGTTCCGCCTCACGGTAATAGGCTTTCATCATCCCCTCCTCGGCCCCCTTGCGCAACGCCTCGTTCGTCGGGCGGTTACTCAGGTAATCCAGCGCCTGCTTGTACTGGTCAACGGCCCCAATGTTGTTGCCCTCGAGCAACAACTTCTCCGCGGTCTCGAACGCCTGCCGCCCATGGCCGTCATACGCCTCGCGGCGGAGTTTCTCCAACGCCACCAGCTCGGAGATCAGCGCGTCATCCTCCGGCGTGACCGCCCCCCTGATGAACTTCGCCTGGGGGTCGTCTTCATCCCCTTCGGCGCCATCCAGCGCCAGCACCGCCGGCCGCGCCGCCTCCACGGCGGCAGGCGCGTCCGCGTCCTGATTCCCGCCGTTCAAATCTTGCAGCAACACGTCCAACTCATCCTGTGCGCACACATGATGCGATATGCCGAACATCACCACCGCACACCCAACCGCCAACCACCTTACTCTGTCTGTCATTTCGAGCCACTCCTCATTCACTGCACATTTCGACCAAAAATAAAGAGCCAGTATACCCTATCGTGATGAACTAATCAAGGTTCTTTCTCAACTTCTTTCTCAACTTCTTTCTCGGACTCTTTATCAGATTCCGCCGGAAGCTCGTTCGGAAGTTTCCGCTCAAAAGAATTCGGTTCCCGTCCGACAACCGTCTTCTCCTGTTCCCCTTCAGTAGCCGCCACCACGACCGTGGCATCCTTTTCATTTATCGAGACCACACGGTACGTTTCATCGCGCAACTTGAACTCCTGCTTCTCCAGCAGCTTCAGTTCGCTGCCGTCCACAAGAAACTCAAGTATCGCTTCAACGTCTGTGTTCTTCTCCAATTCGCCAATCTGTAGTTCGATCTCCTTGCCGTCCGCATCCCGCGTGATCGTCACCGTCGAGACATCTTTTAGCATCTCGACCGGTTCCGTGACCTTCACAAACTTCTCTTCTAACTTGCCTGCCGTAAACCCGGTCTCCCCGATGGGCTGCCCTTCCTTGACCCAGTAGGTGCGTGGGTTCCGGGGGGCTGTCCAGTTGAGCGTCAGTTGGTTCCCGTCCGGCATCTTGTTGACGGCGGTGAACCGCAACGGCAGCTTCCTGCCCTTAAACTCTTTCAAGACCAGTTTCGTGGCATACGAGGGGCGGGCCTTCAGGTCGGTCAGCAACTCATACCTAAACCAGTACCATTTCTCGAGGAGGGTGAAGCCATCCCCCAGATCCTGCGTCTCGACCCCGGCATCGTTGATGGGGAGGTTGTACGCGCGCTTAATCTCATCCGGTACCTCGCCGGCCGTCGCCGGGGGTTTGGTAATCTTGGTTGGGTCGGGCTGCTCCACACCGCAGAACGGGCAGGTCTTCGCCTCGATCGAAACCAGCTTCGTGCAGGCCTCGTTGGTGCACGCCAACCGGCGCTCGGGAGCCAAGAAATTGGCGTTCGTCCTCACAATCGTTGACACCTGAAACGGCTTCGCCAGCACGTCCTCGGCCTTCGTGTAGGGGGTCATGCTGATCGGAGCGACCTCTGCGGCATCCTTGGACGGCTTCAGGCCGTCCATCGCGCGGTCATAGTCGGCCACGTCCTTCTCACGCGCCATCCCCGCCATAATCAGGTACGCCAGCGACACGAGCAGCACCACCAGCGCGCCCACCACGAGCAGCTTGTCATAATGCCGCAGGATGGGTAAATCTGAAATGTTTTTCTTCACGGCCACGCCTTACTCTCCCCTAAACGAATAGACATCCACACGCAACCGCACGCTGATCGGCGGCTCCAACTCGGGATTCGTCACGATGAGCCTCTCAGGGGCGGCCGGCTCCAGCGGTTTTTCGCCCGGCCTCGCCGCCGCCGTATCCCTCTTGGCCACCCGCTCGCGGGCCACCGAGTCGCCCATCTTCTTGAACTCCATACCCGACACGGTAACCAGCATCTCCATCGCGGACAACCGGTTCAGCACATCCGCGAAGGTGTCCGGCTGGGTCTGGAACACGAGCGTGAACCGCTGGCAGTCGAACAGCTTCTCAAGCGCAGGGTCCATCGCCTCCGCCTCCGCCTGCACGCCGCTGCCCTGCGCCTTTTCCTTATTACGGATGCGTCCCGGCTCTCCCCCGCTCTCTGCGGAATCGCCCCCTTCAAAGACCTCCCGATCGATCCCCTCCAGCTTGACGATATTCGCCGCGTTCAACTCGTTCACCAGCAACTGGATGATGTCGAGCTGCTGGTTGAGCCTCGGCACGTCCTCATTCTCCGGCAGATCGCCGCCCTTGTACCGGTCAAACCCGAACCTGAACTCTGCGGCGACGCGCGGCGGCCGCCCTGACGGGTTGGACTGTCCCACCATCTTGCGGATAGCCTCGTTCAGCCTCTGTGCGAACTGCGCCGGCGACGTCTTCGTCATTGGGATCGCGCTCTTCGCCAGTTGGTTCGTGGCGGACTCCAGCCACGCCTTTAGCGTCCCCTGATCCGCGTTCATCTGTTTGACATTCACGTCGTTCGGGAAAATCTTCGTCTTGTAGAATTTCTGCAAATTTTGGAATGCCGTATCGCGTTCGCCCTTCACCGCCTGACTTTTCATCAGCACCATCACGAACAACACGCCGATGCCCACACACACGATGGCGAGCAACGCCCCCCCGCCAATCATCATTCCCTTCTGCCGGTTCATTGCGCTGCCTCCTTCCCTGCGGCAGCGGCAGACCACCGCACCTCAATCGTAAATTCCGTCAAAAACACCTCCGTCGCCTTCAGGCTCACGACC
This sequence comes from Kiritimatiellota bacterium, assembly GCA_009777165.1. Taxonomy (GTDB): domain Bacteria; phylum Verrucomicrobiota; class Kiritimatiellia; order RFP12; family UBA1067; genus WRJS01. The sequence continues at coordinate 286 of WRML01000068.1, read as the reverse complement.
TTGACATCCGGCGCCTCGCCGAAAGCAGGGTGTTCCTTCAAACGATCCTTCAGCGACTCCACCGCGGTCACCGTGTTGCCGACGGCCTTCGACCGCTCCTCGATGACACGCAACATATCCGTCCACCCCCGGCCGACCAGCTTCAGTCCTTCGATGCCCCCCCCCTCAACCTTCAGCGGCACCATCTCCATCAGCCACATCCCGTTGTAGAAACTGTCGTTTAGCGCCTGGAGGCGCCGCTGCCAAAGCGAACGCTCCGCGATGAGCCTCCGCACCGCGTCCGTAG
>WRML01000067.1 GCA_009777165.1 Kiritimatiellota bacterium | reverse complement strand
GCGCGGCCCCCCCCGCGCCCCCCCCCCGACCGCCGCGCGCGCGCCCCCCCCCCCCCCGCGAGGGGGGCCCCCCCCCCCCATCGAGGTCGCACCCGGCAGGGGGGGGGCGCGTCAGGCGCAGGACTGGCTGAGGGGGGGGAGGTACCAGGAGGCGGCGGAGGGCTTCCTCTCGGCGGCACGGGGCGCAGACCCCGATGAGGCGGAGACGTACCGCTACAACGCTGGCTACGCCTACTACAGGGGGGGGGACACCGACAAGGCGATCCAGACGCTGCGCCCGTTGCTGATGTCGAAGCGGAACGGCGCGAGGGCTGGGGAGCTGATCGGGAAGATGGCGTTGGAGAAGTTGAGAAGTGGAGAAGTTGAGAAGTTGAGAAATGGAGAAGTGGAGAAGTCAAAAAGTGGAGAAGTTGAAAAATCGAGAAGTGATCTGTCCTCAACTTCTCAACTTCTCGATTCCTCAACTTCTCGACTTGCCGCCCTCGAAGAGGCGGCTACAGCCTTCCAGCGCGCGTTGCGTGACGACCCAGGCGACGAGCGGCGCAACCGCAATTTCACGAGGGGGGTGTGGCAGTTGCCGGAGGCGAGGGAGGCGGCGCACATCGAGTCCGTGATGAAGGAGCACGGACAGACCCCCCCCGACCAACTGATGGGGACGATGCTGGCGGAGCAACGCGCGTTGATTGACGGCGCATACGTCATGTTCACCAACGACGCGCCCGCGCTCATCCGCACGGCGGAGGCGCTTGCGAAACGTCAGGACAAACAGGCGGACCTGTGGATCCCGCTGAAGCAGCACATCATGCAGGCGGTGACCAACCAGCAGCAGCAGGCGCAGTTCGCGCAGCAGGTCGAGCTGGCGCGTGACAGCATGAAAGGCGCGGCGGAGGCGTTGCGCGACATCCTGCCCGCGTCGGTCAGCGAGGTCGCCCAGCCCGAGGCGCTGGTGTACAACTTCTGGAAAGCCGTCGCCCCCCCCCCCGCGCTGGTTGACGAAGCCATCATCTGCCAGAGCAACGCCATCCAGAAACTGGAGGCGCGTTACCTCATGAACCGCGACACCCAGCCCGAGGCGCTGCAGCTCACGCAGATGTTCCGCGAGCGTTTCCCCGAATGGGCACAGCAATATCTGTCAGAAGTCAAAAGTCAGAAGTCAGAAGTCAAAAGTCAAGAGGAAGAAGAAGAGGAAGACACTTCTGACATCATACGTCTAACTTCTGACTTCAAGAAAATCGAGGAGCTTGCCGAACACGCCGAGAAACTCCTGCAGGAGATTCTGGATGCGAAGACCTCCGAGCAAGACCGTCCGGCACTGAAGTCGCAGGTGCTGGCGGACCTGTACGAAATCCGCGAGCTGCTGCCGAAACAGCAGAATCAAAACCAGCAGCAGCAACAAGACCAGCAACAGAACCAACAAGACCAACAGCAAGAGCAAGACCAGCAAGAGAATAAGGACGACCAGCAGGAGAACCCAGACGACCAACAGAAAGAAGAGCAACAGGAAGAGGAGCAGAAGCAAGAAGAGCAACAGCAGGAAGAGAAGCAGGAAGAGACCCCGCGCGATGTCCAGGAGCTGCTGCGCCGTGCGTTGGAGCGTGAGAAGGAACACGAGGACGAGCAGAAAAAGCGTATGCAGCAGATGCCGATGTCGCTCGGAAAAGATTGGTGACGGAATGGGAATGGAAGTGCTAATGTTAGAGAGTTCTAAAGTTCGAGAATTGGCGGAGCGAAGCCGTTTCCGCCGAGCCGTTTTGTTTTTTGACAGGATGAACAGGATTTGCAGGATTACATTGCCAGGAGGACAACGATGCCCTCGCCGAGCCATTGGAGGGCGAGCGTCCCCGCGAGCCGTGAGGGTTGACTACCTTACGTATGGTATGCGCATTCAGTCCCGCAGGGACAACACTTTATTAACCGTAGGTTTCAACCTACGGACACGGACTCCCTCAAATTCAGTCCCGCAGGGACGACACTTTATTGAGAGCATACCATGAGCTATGTCCAACTCCTTATCCATGCCGTTGTCCGCACGTACAAAAGCGAGCCAACACTGCCTACGGACGAGCGCGTCAAATTCCTTTACCGTGAGATATGGGGGATCATCAAAAACAAGGGCGGCTATCTGTACCGTATCAATTCGATGAGCGACCATGTGCATATCCTTTTTACGTTACCCCCGACTCTCGCACTGTCGGAGGTGATGAAGGCAATCAAAGCGTCGTCCAGTAAGATCATCAAGTCGGCGGAGGGGTTTGAGGCGTTTGAGGCATGGGGCGAGGGATATGCCGCCCTGTCGTACAGTCTGAAGGATAAGGATAAAATCGTCACCTACATCATAAATCAACAGGAGCATCACAAGGTGACAACGTTTAGGGAAGAGTATCTGTCATTTATCAAAGAGATGGGATTGGTGTTTGATGATCGCGATTGGGGCAGATAAGAAAGTGCCGTCCCTGCGGGACTGGGATGTTGGGCTGGGTCGTTTCCGTAGGTTAAAACCTACGGTTAATAAAGTGTTGTCCCTGCGGGACTGGGATGTTGGGCTGGGTCTCTTCCGTAGGTTAAAACCTACGGTTAATAAAGTGTTGTCCCTGCGGGACATCCTAAAACAATGTTTTGCAAGTCTCCAGTCTAGAACACATTTCGCAACAGTGTTTCCAGTCCCGCAGGGACAACACTTTATTAACCGTAGGCTTCAGCCTACGGTACGGAAGCCTCCCTATCAAGTCCTGCAAGGACGACACTTCATGCGTCTCCCACCATCCAAGTCCCGCAGGGACGGCACTCTATTCCGATTCCTGTTTCCCGCATGTATCGCATTCCTCGCACTCGCCGCGTCTGCGGCGGAGGTGTCGCTGAACGTCACGGTGTCGCGCCCGAAGATTTATCTGGGCGAGAGCGTGAACCTGAATATCGAGGTGCGGGGCGCGGACCGTAACCTGCCGCAGCCCGACCTCTCGGCGTTGCCGAAGTCGGAGGTTTATTTTTTGGGGACGCGCAGCACCAGCCAGTCACGCACCATCACCATCAATAGACACACGACCTACGAGGCTGCTGAAGGGCGCCTGTTCGTCTATCAGGTGAAGCCGGCGGAGGCGGGGACGTTTAAAACGGGTCCCGTCCGCATGACCGTGCAGGGCAAGACATACGTCCACCCCGGGGTGACGGTTGAGGTGACGGGCATCGGGCAACAGGACACGGTCATCGCGCAGGTCACGGCGTCGTCAACGTCTGTGCTGGTGGATGAGCCGTTCACGGTCACGCTGTCGGTGGCGGTCTCGGAGCTGCCGGAGCCTTACGCCAAGGACAATGAGCCGATCCACCCGAACAGCCTCCCGCATGTGTCAGCCGATTTCTTGGAGCTGAGTCACCAGACCGACTTTGCGCTGAAATGCCCGAACCTGAAACAGTTGCTCGAAGGGCTCATTGACCAGCGCGGCAACCAGCCGAGCTTCGCGCTCAACGACTACAAGAGCCAGGGGGGGTTCGGAGGGTTTTTCGACACGGATCTGTTCCGTGAGCGTCCCATCCGCTTCAGGCTTCCGGCGGAGCGCAAGACGATTGACGGCAAGCCCTATCGGGAGTACACGCTCGCGCTGACCTACACGCCGACGCAGGAGGGCGACTACACGTTCGGTCCGCTCACGTTCAAGGGCGACGTGATGGACGGCGTGGCGAATCGGCAGGCGACGATGAAGAGCGTCTATACCATCGGTCCGGCTGTGACCGTGCGCGTAACGCCGCCGCCGGACGAGGGACGCCCGGAGTGGTTCATCGGTCCGGTCGGGCGCAACGCCGAGGCGACCGCCGCGTTCGACACGAGCGTGTGCAAGGTGGGCGACCCGCTGACGCTGACGCTGGAGGTCACGGGCGACATCAGCACGTCGAACATGCGCGTGCCCGTGCTTGGGCTGCAACCTGCCCTGGTGAAAGACTTCCGCATCTACGACGACAGCGTCAAGGCGGACGCGCTGCCCAACGGCAAGCGGTTCTCGTACCGTGTCCGTCCGCTGCATGAAGGCACGCTGGAATTTCCGCCCGTGAGCATGGCATACTTCAACACGGAGCGGCGCGAGTACGAGACCGTCCGGACCCCGCCTGTGCCGATTCAGGTCCGCGCCACCACGCAGATCGCTGCGATAGGCGACGACGGCAACGGTTCTCTCGACGGCAACGCAGACGGCGAGGAGATCAGCCCTGCCGGAATCACGTGCGTCCCGCTTCCGGAAACAAACGACACGCTTTTCCCACCGCTGAGACGGATGCTGACGCTGCTGTTGGTGATGCCCCTGCACTGCCTCGTGCTGGTGCTGTTTCGCCCGTTGCGCCGCTTGCTTCGCTCGGTGCGCGAACGCAGCCGGACATCCGGCGCGTTGGGACGCGCAACGCGCGGCTTACGTCATGCGGAAACGGCAGAAGCAGCCGCACGGGTAGCCCGCGCATATTTGGCGGAACGCCTCGGTCTCGCGTCCGGCACGTCGCTGACTCCGGGCGACGCATACGCCCTGCTGCTCCGGTATGACGTCCCTGCGGAACACGCCGAAGCCGCTCGCACGCATCTGTCGCGCCTCGACGAGGCGATGTACCGTCCCGATGCGCAACTGCCGCTGACCGAACTGACGCAAACCTTGTGCGGCACGCTGGCGCAGATTGATAACGTAGCAAGGAGTAAGGAGGAAAGAAAATGAGAGGAGAGAAGAGAAAAAAATACGTCGCTTGCCTTCGACTGCCCTCGACTGCCCTCGATTGCTGTCGAAATTTTCGTCTCTCTCTTCTCTCCTTACTTCTCATTCCGCTTGTGGCGCAAGCGGACACCGCAATGCGACAATTCTTGTGGGAACAGGCGAACACGCAAGCGGCGGCGGCGGCGACACCCGAGGACTACGCGAAAGCTGCCGCGACCTACGAGCGCATTGTGGCGGACGGCGTTGTGAACGCCGACCTCTTCCTCAATCTTGGCAGTGTGCATGTCCTTGCGGGGGATACCGCGAAAGCCACGGCTGTATTTGAACGCGCGGAGCGTTACCGTGGCAGTATCCCCGAAACGCGGCAGGGACTGCTGGCAGCGATGGCACGTCAGACCGGGCGGGCGCAGACGGATCTGCCGTGGTTCCGGACTACATTCTTCTGGCACTTCTCACTGCCGTGCCACGCCCGTGTGCTTGTGGCGCTGACGGGATGGGCGTTGTTCTGGGGGGGGGTGTTCGTCAGGCTACTGCGGAGGAACCGCAAACGCCACGGGGCGACACACAGCCTCTCTGAAACAGGGATGCTCATCGGCGGGCTCATGGCATTGGTGTTCACCATCTCCGCGTTCGTCACAATCTGCCAGGAATTGTGGTAAGGGAATACTGAGGGGGGGGGAGAAGTAGCCCCCTTTTGAAAGGGGGGGCGTATTCGGAGGCGGGGGTTTGTGAGAAACCGGACTTGTCGTCTTGACGACTTGACGACTTGCCAAGCCCGACAAGACGACAAGCCGTCAAGTCGTCAAGTCCTGTTGTCCATTATTGCCGTTGTCCCGTAGTCCTGTAGTCCCGTAGTCCAGCCCCCTCCCCCCCCTCCGACTACGGGACTACAGGACTACGGGACGACGACGGCATGACAACAAGGACACAACGACACAAGGACGAAAGGACTGTATGCGCCCTCCGCAGGCGGGAAAACCCCCGGCGCGGATACGCGCCACCCCCTTTCAAAAGGGGGCTGCTTCTGACTTCTTCACGGCTCCAGATACTTGATCTTCTGGAATGCGTCGCGGATGGCTTGGAGTTCCTTTCCGCTCGCACCCTGATAGAGTCTGTCCAGACTGGCATCTCGCCATGTGGCGTGATAAATCGCACCCCCCTTGCGAATCATGACAAACGCCTTGTTCCCGAACGGGGTCTTGTGCTTGGACGGGCGGAGGAACTGTTCGCTGAGGTCGCCCTCTCTCGGGATGAGCGAGGACGGGTCAACGTTGCGGGAGACGATGACCGGGATGATGTCAGGCGTATCGTCAGTGATGTTAGCGGCGATGGTCCAAGCGTTGTTCTTTGCCGTCAGGTGCCCCCCCCCTGTCTTTGGCGGTACCCCGGCTCCAGCGCATTTCGAGTAGTCGAACTTATTAACATGAACATACGGAGCCCAATCCGACGTGCCAAAAGTCTTCCAGTCATACAGGACCGAGAAATAATCCGAGCTGTTCGCGAACGTCATGTCGCCGATGTCCTTCGCATCCTCCATCGGTTTCCCCGACTTGGGCCAGACCGGTCCGAGGCCGAGCGGCGCACGTTCCGTGTTTGCGACCACAATCGCATTGTAGATATCTTTCGCGTGCATGGACATGGTCGTGTAATCAGCATCAGCAGGGGTTTCACCGTTGCTGTCTTTCGCATTCACATCCGTCCCCTTGGACTCAAGGAATTTGATGACTTCGACATTGCCATTCCCTTTCGCCATATCAGCAGGGGTTACACGCTGCGCGATTTCATCCAGCGTCGCAATCGCAATCTCCTTGTTACCACTCGCCACATCAGCAGGGGTTCCACCTAGGATGTTTTTCGCATTCACATCCGCCCCCTTGGAGACAAGGAATTTGACGGCTTCGATATTCCCTCTCGCCGCCTGATGTAGTGGGGTATATCCCTTACTGTCTCTTGCATTCACATCCGCCCCTTGGGACACAAGGAATTTGATGGCTTCGATATTCCCACAGATCGCTGCCCAATGTAGCGGGGTTCTTCCGAAGACGTCTTTCGCATTCACATTTGCCCCTTGGGACGCAAAGTGTTTGATATATTTAAAGTCGGGTTGCTCTCCTTTTTGGTTTGTGTCTATCAGATACCTTGCTATCGCATCCCTACCATATTCCCTAATATACTTGTCAACTTCCGCTTTTTCCGCAGGAGTCCATGAGCCTCCGCCTCCGTCCCCACAACCGTTCGTCATTGCCAGTGTCATCGCGAATGCCGCCGCAATAAATCCGCACGGGATTTTGCGCTTCATGCTTTGTGTCATCATCTTCTTCATACGTTCCAACTTTCCTTTTTCTGCTTTTGTGCGGATATAATACACCAAAACCCTTACCCGTTGCAAAGAGAATTTCGGGAATGGAGAAAACTGGAAAATTGAATTTCCCCTCCCGACCTGCCACTATGCCCATGCCGCGTGAAAATGACTTTTTAAGGCTCGACTAGCTAAATCACTTTAACGTGTTCCATTTTTACATCCCGTCAGGGATGTGTCTCTCGGTCGAAAAACGTCCCCCCCCATGTCCGCAGGAAAAGGGGCCCCCGTCGGCGCAGGCGCGGCCGATGGGGCACGGGATGCGCCTAAAAGAGGCATCCCGAGGGGATGCCATGATTTTTTTTTGCGTTCTCTTCTACCGAAAGAAACATCCCTATCGTTAATTCAGTTGAAACTTTTTGAAACTTTTTTGTCATTCCTGTTGACAGTGTGCATGGGTTATGATAATATAAATCCTATTATTCATATCGGAATAAAATGGTATCGAATTGGACATGATAAACGTTGCAGGAAAACTCACCGATTTAATCGGAAAAACGCCGCTGCTGGAGCTGGCGAATTACAGCCTGGCACAGGGGATTAAGAGCCGCCTGATCGCCAAGCTGGAGTCCTTCAACCCGCTGAGTAGCGTGAAGGACAGGATCGGCTACGCAATGGTTGACGATTCGGAGAAGAGGGGGTTGCTCAGGCCGGGCGGCGTGATCGTCGAGCCGACGAGCGGGAACACGGGTATCGCGCTCGCGTTCGTCGCGGCGGCGAAGGGGTACCGGCTGATACTGACCATGCCGGAGACCATGAGCGTCGAGCGGCGCTCGCTGCTGGCTGCGCTGGGCGCGAAACTCGTGCTGACGGAAGGCGCGAAGGGGATGAGGGGCGCTATCGCGAAGGCGGATGAGCTTGCGCAAGGCATACCGGGCGCGGTGGTTTTGGGACAGTTCTCAAATCCCGCGAACCCGGAGGTGCACAGGAGGACGACCGCCGTGGAGATTTGGGATGATACGGGCGGCGGCGTGGATATTTTCGTGGCGGGCGTGGGGACGGGCGGGACGATCACGGGCGTGGGGGAGGCGCTGAAGCAGAGAAAGCCGAGCGTGAAAGTCGTGGCGGTTGAGCCGTCCGACTCGCCGGTCTTGTCGGGCGGGTCGCCAGGGCCGCACAAGATTCAGGGGATCGGCGCGGGGTTCGTGCCGGCGGTGCTGAACGTGTCGGTCATTGACGAGATCTTCAAGGTCAGGCATGAGGAGGCGTTTGAGGCGGCGCGGGCGCTGGCGAAAACCGAGGGGGTCGTTGCGGGAATCTCGTCCGGGGCGGCGTTGCACGCAGCGACGGAGATCGCCCGGCGCACGGAGAATGAGGGGAAAATCATCGTCGTTGTACTGCCCGACACGGGCGAGCGGTATTTGTCAACGCCGTTGTTTGTTGATAACTGAGAGAAGGAAGAAGGAAATGAAGAGAAGGAATGATACCCTGAGCGTGCAATATGCGTTTTAAAGGAGATTGATCATGAGCAGATTCGAGACACTACAGCTTCATGCGGGGCAGGAGAGCCCTGACCCCGCGACCGACTCACGGGCGGTCCCCATCTATGCGACGACGTCGTATGTCTTCAAAGACTCCGCGCAGGCGGCGGGGCGTTTTGCGCTGGCTGAGCCTGGCAACATCTACACACGGCTGATGAACCCGACCTCGGACGTGTTCGAGAAACGTATCGCGGCGCTGGAGGGTGGCGCGGGGGCG
>WRML01000066.1 GCA_009777165.1 Kiritimatiellota bacterium | reverse complement strand
CGCGCCCCATAATCTCCACCGGGCGATTGGTCATCCACCCCTCCACCTTCGCGCCCTTGACGGGCATGGGGGGGGTGTCGGGGATGGTGCTCACGTCGTCCACCCAGAAATCGGACTTGCCGCTGCCGACGACCCGCGCATAGACCGTGTCCACGCCCTCCGGCACCACGACCCACCCTTGGCACAGTACCCACCCCTCACCGCGCGGGGCCCGCGTCCGGCCGATGGACCAGTCCACGACCTCCTTGCCCTTGAGCCCCACGATGTTGAGCGTGCCGGCGTTCGCGTCGCCGGTACGCTTCATGCGGCAAGTAATTTTGAAGGACTCGCCGGGCGTGACCGTCCTGCGGCGGCTGTTGGCGAGGTTGAAATCCTTCTCGCCCTCGTGGACGATGCGCACCGCGCGTTCACCCTCGTGGCGCTCGTCGGCGGTGACCTCCACACGCCCGGCGCCTTCCTCGCGCGTCCACCAACGCCAGTCCGCCGCGCCGCCTTTCTCGTCCAGTTGCTCGAATCCGGGGTTCGCCACCCAGTTCTCCGCGGACGCCACGAGACCCCCCAGTAGCACGGCGACGATTATCCGCATCCGTTGCATTGCACACCTCTCTAAAGCAGTAACGACGGCAAGCCCAGACCCAGCGCCAGCCCGTAAAAATAATCGAGCCAGAAGACAGAGCCGAAGTTGGCAAGGTAAACGAGGATGACCAACGGGAAGCTGACGATCGCCAGCAGGTTGCCCCCCCGCGCCGCAACCTTTGCCGACTGCCACAGGTTGGACGCATCCTGCATTGACGGGAACGCATGCATCCCGATCGAGACACCGAACCACAGCAGAACATACGAAAGCGGGTGCGTCAGCCCGAAGACTTTCACGGGCGCGTAAGCCGGGAAACAGATCAGCACGCACAGCAATGAGTTGACGATGAACGGCCCCATCGAGATCAGGAACGAGGTCGTGAAGTTTCCCGTTTCCGCATGGACGACATATCCCGCCGGATTCCCGATACGGAAGAAGCAGGCATCCAGCACAGGGACTTTACGCCACTTGCAGAACAGCAGGTGCGCCGCCTCGTGGACGATAACACCGGGGAACGTGACGATGGAAATGAAAAATCCGGGGATGATCATGGCGCGGCCTCCTCTTGTTTTGTCCACCCGTCGGGGAAACGTTGCTGGAACTCTTTCGGGGAAATGATTTCCCGTGTCTCAAGGCGGTGCATGATACGCTGTTCATACTCGCTGAACCACGGATCATCCGCACCCTCCAGCGAACGGGCCTTTTCGAGCGTCTGCAATGTCTGCTCACGGGATTTCGTTTCGCCCGTCACGGCATATTGACACGCATACGCCGATGCCAAACTCAGTTGAGCCATGAAATCTTTGGGATGCTGCTCCGCCAGTTCACGCGAAAGCGAGAGAAATGTGTCGTAGTCTTTTTCGTCAAATGCGACACCCCGCAACGCCTGCTGCAAGAGCCCCCCTGTTCCGTAATGCTTGTCAGGAAGAACCTCATCCGCATTCCGCAGGAACGCCACGGCTTCTTTGCTGTCATCGTTTTTCAAGGCAGTCACGCCACGGAAAAAGGACGCGAGCGCTTGCAACGTGCGGTCTTCCGGCACACGGTCGTATGCGGAATAGGCGAGCCGCTCTGCCGTAGCAAAATCACCCTGCCCGAAAAGCACCGCCACACAACGTCTCCCTTCATAGACCGCCAGCAGAAACCGCATATTCCAAACGGCCGAGAAAACGACCAGCGCGAGGAGTCCGGCGGCGGAGGCCTTGACCCAGCGCGGGAACGGGAAATTCAACATGACTTGCGCACAGTCGGGGCAAGCATGCAGATGCGCGACCGTCGGCAGCGTCACGCTGTTGTCGTTGCCGCAACGCTGGCAGATGGTCGGGTCAATCTGCCGCACGGGTGGTTTGGACGGGGTGTTGGCGGCAGTACGTTCGATCTCGCCGCAACACGCCTCGCAAAGCGTCTCGTCGTCTCGCAGGAACGATTGCTGCATGGGAACGGTTTGCTGGCATTTCGCGCAGATCACCTGTCTCATCGCTGTCTGTCCTTTCCATAGTTGAACAGGTCGGCGAACGCGAACGTTTTGCCCGTGGCGGCCTGTAGTGCGTTCAGAACGATGGTCTTGGTGTTGAGGGTCAGCCTGCGGCCCTTGCAGGCGCGCGCAACCATCTTGTGCGTCATCGGCACGGGCGAGGCGGCGACCAAATCATGCGCCGTCAGCCCCGCCGCTTGCAAGATTGCCGCAATGGGTTGTTCTCCGAAATGACGTGTCTCTTTCATAAACATTCTGCTCTCATAAAATCCAGTGTAAGATTGTGTCACACTTCCATCCGCATGGCAATGTTAAATTCGTTGCTTGTGGTCATCTCATGTCACTCACATGAGCCAAGACGTGCGCAAGGTCTCCCACCAGCGGGACAGGTTCCCTCAAAACTCGGTGCCCATGACGATGACATCCTGCGCCACTTTTACGTTTGAAGCGTCCGCGAGAATATGGTATCGTCATTTCTGCTCATGGCGAGTAAACTGAAAAAATTAAGGCGGCGGATTTTCGCGCGGTTGGAGTGTGTGCCGATTGCGCTGGGATTCTGGATTGTGCCGAGGCTGCCGAGGGGGGGGGTCCTGTGGCTGGCGCGTGCGGCGGGAAGGATCGCGTCGGTCTGCGACAAACGCGGCAGGAGCTACGCCGTCGCCAACATCAACCTCGTGTTCCCCCGCTTGTCCGAGAAGCGCAAACGGCTAGTCTTACTCGGCTGTTACCGTAACATCGCACGGGTCTTGCTGGACATGTTCTGGTTCAGCCGGGACAGCGAGGCGCGGGTCAGGCGCTGGGCCCCCTTGTCGCTGGTGTGGAGACAGTATCTGGAGCTCGCGGGCGCGAAAGTCATCGTCACCGCGCACCACGGGAACTGGGAGATGGCGGGGCACGTCGTGGTGACGAACGGGTATCCGCTGATGAGTGTCGGCAAGCCGCTCGGCACGGCAGAGACCACCCGCAAGCTGAATGCGTTCCGCAGCAGGCTCGGGCAGGAGATTGTGTTGGCGGAGGGGGCGGTGTTGCCCCTGCTCCGCTCGTTGAAGAAGGGGAAGAACATCGCCGTGCTGGCAGACCAGCACCTTGGCAGAAGCGAGGGGGGGGTCTGGGCGGATTTCCTAGGCCTCCCGGCCATGACCGCGCCCACGCCCGCATTCTTCGCGCAACGCGTGACAGGGGCGATCATCGGCGTGGCCTACTTACAGTCGCGCCCGGACGGGACGTACCGTTGCGTGACGCCCATCATCGTCCCACAGGCCAAGGGCGAGACGATGGAGGAGTTGACCCAGCGTATCACGGACGCCTCCGCCACGCTCATTCGGCGTTTCCCGACCCAATGGCTTTTCGCTTACAAACGCTGGTGCGACATCCCCCCCGGCACCGACCCCTCCCACTTCCCGTTTTATGCGCGTCGCGTCGTCCCACCCCGTAATCTGGGGGAAGACGCGACAAAGACGCTCCGGCCTCAGTAATCCCTCCCGGGACACCTACAACACTGCGGATGGGATGACCCGTGTCAGCTTACGTCGCAGCCCATGTCGAGGGTAGAGAGATCCACCTCACCAGTGTAAACGAACTTGACAGGACCGGTGAGCGTCAGGCCGGTGCACTTGTTGTGCCGCCAGTCGCCGTCAATGGTCAACTCATAGCCAAGGGAGGTCTTGACCTTCGAGGGCAGGGTCAGCCCGGCCGTCTCGACCCCCACGATGCTGCATGCGACCGCCCCCGTGCCACAGGCCCCGGACTCCGCCTCGACCCCGCGCTCGTACGTCCGCACCGTCATGCGGTTGGGCTTTCGGAACGTGACGAAATTCACGTTGACGCCGTCCGGCGCGAACTCGGGGTGAAGCCGTATCTTGCGCCCCAACCCCTCCACATCAACCGCACTCACTTTCGGGACGGGCACGACAAAGTGCGGCACCCCCACGCTGATGAAATGCCCGTGCACCAGCTCGCCGTCCACCTCGATGCTGATGGCGTCGCTCTTCTTGACCGGCTCGGGCATCCAGACGCAGACGGTGTTCCCGCTGACCTGCGCATCCACCAGCCCGCACATCGTCTCGATGGTCAACGCCTTGCCGCTTGCACCGATCCTATGGGCAAACGCGGCCGCGCACCGCGCGCCATTACCGCACATCTCCACCTCGGTGCCGTCGGGGTTCAAAAAGCGCATGCGGAAATCCGCTTTGTCGGAACGCTGTACCAGGATGACGCCTTCGCAGCCGACGCCAAGACGGCGCGCCGCGAGCGCGGCCATCAGGAAATGATCCTCCCAAGGGATTTTCCCGTCGCGGTCGTCAATGAGGACAAAGTCATTCCCCGCGCCGTGCATCTTGGTGAATTGGACTCTCATTTTATTTCCTTTTTCTTTTTCAGCACGCAGATGATGCGGATGGTGAGGATTTACGCGGATTGGATTCTTTCGTTTAATCTGCGTGAATCAAAAAAAATCTGCGTCATCTGCGTGCTAGACCCATCCTCCGTTTCCTCAGAAGCCGCCGCCGAAGATGCGCAGCAACCGCGCGCGCAGATCGCCTTCCGTCTCCATCGGCAACTCCTTGTTCCCCATCAGGATCACCAGATCGCCCAGGATGTTGATGGCCTCGTCGAGCACGACGTTCTCATCCTCGCCCGCTTTCCGCGAACGGGCCGTGGAAGGACTCTCCTCGTCGTCGCCTTCCCGCTCCTCCAGCTTGCGGATCTCCTCCTCCGTCTTCATCATCTGGCGGCGGGCATTGATCTCTAACGGCACCTCGGTGCGCTGGTTGAATTCCTGCACATGGCGCACCAGCGTGCAGTGGCGCGTGTACTTCGGGTTGAGTGCCAGTCGTTCCGCCGACTGTTCGCGCAGTTTCGGGATGAACGACGCTAAGTCCGAGATGCGGATAAATTGCGCGGCATCCACCTGCGTCCACGGCAATGCGCCGGGCAGCTTGTCCTCGCCGATGTCCAGCCCGTCGAGCAGGGACGGGATCACGATGTCGGACGCGATGCCTTTGAGCTGCGTGGACGCGCCGGTGATGCGGTAGAAATTGGCGGTGGTCACTTTGACGGACCCCATCTCCTCGGCCCCCAACGAGAACACCGTCTGTACCGAGCCTTTGCCGTGCGTCTGCGTGTCGCCGATAATCACCGCCCTGCCGTAGTCCTGGAGGGCCCCCGCCACAATCTCCGACGCAGAGGCGGAGGCGCGGTTGACCAGCACGACCATGGGCCTGCGGAACGCCATGGCGGGGTTCATGTTCGGCACTGGCAGCACCACGATCCCCTTCAGCTCACGGACCTGGACCGCCGGCCCGCTGCGGACGAAGAGCCCCGTCAGGGCGGTGGCCTCCTTCAACGCCCCTCCCCCGTTGTTGCGCAGGTCGAGAATCAACCCCGCGACGCCCTCATTGTTGAAGTCCGCCAGGATGCGCGCGACATCCTCTGTCGCGCTCCGGTAGCCCACATCCCCCCGGGGCTTGTCCATGGAGGCGTAGAACGTCGGGAGGCGCACGATGCCCACTTTCAGTGTCGAGCCGTCGGCCAGCGTGACACGCGTGACACGCCCCGTCGCAGCCTGGTCTTCGAGCTTGACCTCGTCGCGGATCAGATCCACGCGCTTGGTCGTCGTGCCGCTGGGGTCGGCGGCGGGGATGGTCTCCAGCACCACTTTCGTCCCCTTCTTGCCGCGGATCTTCTGGACCACTTTCGAGATGGACCAGTGGAGGACGTTCTCGATCGCCTCGTCGCCCTGCCCTACCCCGATGATCCTGTCGCCGACGCACAGGCGGATGTCGCGCGTGTCGCGCTCGGCGGGCCCCCCCGGGATCAATTCCATAATCTTGGCCATGCCGTCCTCACTGCGCAGGAGGGCCCCGATGCCGATCAGCGACAGGTTCATCCCGGTGTCGAAACCGTCCTTGCGCATGGGCGACATATATTCGGTGTGGGGGTCGTAGGCCATCGCGAACGCGTTCAGGTAACGCTGCAGCACCTCCTCCTCGTCCATGTCCTGCATGATCGTGAGGAACTGCTTGTAACGCTTGCCGATCATGATGTCAGGGGGGTCGAGAGCCGATGCGGCGTTGGTCGTCACGCCGTTTACGGGGGCCAGCGCTTGCGTGTTTTCCCCACCCGCCGGCTCGCGGGGAGGCTCACCCTCCACAGGGGGGGGGGCCAGTTTTTCGGCGGCATTCGTTTTCGCCGCCGCGCTCATCTCCCTGCTGATGATGCTCGCCAGCAGCTCGTTCTTGATACGCTTGCGCCAGATCTCGTCGCGTTCCTCCACGGTCGCGGGCCACGGCAGATCCTTGCGCTTCCACGCATAAGACTCGTCCTCCGTGAACGTGAACGTCTGCGCCAGCAGGTTGGTGGTGAACGTGTAGCGGTTCTCCAGCTGCCGGACGAACGCCTGGTGCACCTCGAACCCGAACGTGACATCGCCCGCCTTGATCGCCGACGCCATCTTCGTCTCCATCTGCGCGAAGTCATCGATGTCCGACTGGAGGAAATAGCTGCGGTCAGGGTCGAAGGCGTTCATGAGGTTGGTCCACGCCTGGCACGACAATTTCTCATTAATCGACGTCTGCAGCAGATGCTTCGACGGCAACATGCCGGCGACCTTCTTGGCAATGTCAACGTAATGGGGTTGCGGGCC
The DNA here is from genome assembly GCA_009777165.1 of Kiritimatiellota bacterium. Taxonomy (GTDB): domain Bacteria; phylum Verrucomicrobiota; class Kiritimatiellia; order RFP12; family UBA1067; genus WRJS01. The sequence goes on along the minus strand of WRML01000066.1, from coordinate 2,389 downwards.
GAACGGCTTCTTCGCGGCGGTCTCCTCCGCCTCCTCCGCCCGGCACGCAGACACCGTGAAGAACAGCAGACAGAGGGAACCCATTTGAACAATACGTCTGTACCGCATCCCGTGAGGGATGCATCTCTCGGTAGAAAAACGTCCCTCCCCCCAATTCCCGCATCCCGTAGGGATACACCTAAAAGAGGCATCCCGACGGGATGCCATGATTTTTCTCACGTTCTTTTCGACCGAAAGAACCATCCCTGACGGGAGGGTGTTGCGGAACACCTTTGTGATGATTTCTCTAGAGCAACGCGTCTTCATCATTTTCATTCCCTTTTTTTTCGTACGCCGAATCTGCGTGAATCAAAAAAATCTGCGTCATCTGCGTGCTGAATCAATCCTCTCATTCCTCAGATATCCAAATTGCGGACATTCAATGCGTTGTCCTCGATAAACTTGCGGCGCGGCTCCACCTCGTCGCCCATGAGCAGCGTGAACATCGCGTCCGCGCGAACCGCGTCATCGAGGTTCACGCGCAAGAGACGGCGCTTCTCCGGGTTCATCGTCGTCTCGAACAGCTGGTCCGCGTTCATCTCGCCGAGGCCCTTGTAACGCTGGATCGAGAGACCCTTGCGCCCGCGCTCGCGCACAAGGCCCAGCAACGCCGGCAACGAGCACACCGGCACATCCTCGCCGTCCTCGCCCAAGAAGACGACCGCCTCCTCCCCGCCCAGGTAATGCCCGACATTGAAATTGAAAGCCCCCAGCGAATCCAGCTGTTTCTTGAGCAGTGCGGAGCGGAGCGGCATCTCCCCCGACTCCGGTAGCCACGCCCTCAGCTGGTCCAGCGCATCCGCGCTCCGGCGCGAGATGGCGTTCATCGTGGCCTCGATCTCTGCCAGCAGCTTCAGCAGGTCGCGGAGGCTCTCCGGCTCCAGTACGCTCCCGTCGGCGCAGCGCACGGTCATGTCGTCCGCACCCAGGAGCAACAGCCGCTGCGTGAGCTGGTCATCGTTCTCGATGTACTCCTCACGCTGCTTGCGTGTGATCTTGTAGAGGGGGGGCTGGGCGAGGTAGATGTGCCCGTGCTCCAGCAGCTTGGGCATCTGGCGATAGAAGAATGTCAGCAGCAGCGTGCGGATGTGCGCCCCGTCCACGTCCGCGTCGGTCATGATGATGATCTTGTGGTAGCGCACCTTCGCAATGTCGAACTCATCCGCGCCGAAGCCCGCGCCGATGGCGGTGATGAGCATCCGGATCTCATTGTTGTTGAGGATCTTGTCAATGCGGGCCTTCTCGACGTTCAGCACCTTGCCGCGCAACGGCAGGATGGCCTGGGTCTCACGGTTGCGCCCCTGCTTCGCGGACCCCCCCGCGGAATCGCCCTCGACGATGTACAGCTCGCACTTCGCCGGGTCGCGCTCCGAGCAGTCCGCCAGTTTCCCCGGCAGCGCCAGGCCGTCCATGGCCCCCTTGCGGCGCGTGAGGTCACGGGCCTTGCGCGCCGCGATGCGCGCGCGCGCCGCCAGCACCGCCTTCTCCACCACCTTCCGCGCCACCTGCGGCCGCTCCGCGAGGAACGTGCCCAACTGGTCGTTCACGATCTGCGCGACGATGCCCTCCACCTCGCTGTTGCCCAGCTTCGTCTTGGTCTGCCCCTCGAACTGCGGCTGCGGCACCTTCACCGAGATGATGGCCGTGATGCCCTCGCGGATGTCGTCGCCCGTCAGCGCCTCCTCATTGCTCTTCTGCAGATTGTTGTCCGTGATGTACTTGTTCACCGTGCGCGTCAGCGCCGAGCGGAAGCCCGACAGGTGGGTCCCCCCCTCGACGGTGTTGATGTTGTTGCAGTAGCTGTACTCGAACTCATTGTACGCCTCGGTGTACTGCATCGCGATCTCGCACTCGATCGCCTCCTTGCGCCCCGTGAAGTAAATCACCTCGTCATGCACGGGGGCCTTGTTCTTGTTCAGGAACTGGACGTACTCCACGATCCCCCCCTCGAACAGGAACGACTCCTCGCGCGACGGCTCATGCTCCAGATCCCGGAAGCGGATGGACACCCCCCTGTTGAGGAACGCCAGCTCACGCAGACGGTTCGCCAGGATGTCCCACTTGAACGCATGGCACGTGAAGATCGAATGGTCCGGGTAGAATGTCACCTTCGTGCCGGTCCCCTGCGTCTCGCCCACCACCTCAGATGATTTGAATCTTCAGTAGCACCGCCGTGAGAACGTAAAATTTCGCGTTTTCCGTTGTTTGTTGCTAACATAAAATAACAGTGTTGTAGAATAAGCTAATGCACACTTGAGCGTCTGTGTAATTATTATAATAAAAGTCCGTCAATAAACACAACAATATCTTGAGATAGTAATATTATTCAATATATATGCTACATGTTTCG
>WRML01000065.1 GCA_009777165.1 Kiritimatiellota bacterium | reverse complement strand
GGACACAATGGTTTTCACAATAGACACAAAGGATACAAGAGGGAATCGTGTCCATTGTGCATTCCATTGTGTCTATTGTGGTTAAAAAGCGTATCGCGACAACATCTCGTCAAGGGATGTCAGAATGGATCACTTTTGAAATTAATTCACTGTAAAGGTAATTCGCTATATCTGTCACAGGAGGGGGTCACCCGTATCGAAGCGAAGGGGGGGGGAGTATGTCTGGACTGGGCGGTATCCTCGGGGATAAAAGTCACCGTCGTGATGTGTCCCGCCGACGATGAGAAGCCCGACAGCCATGCGCGTGTCATGCAAACTCCCGCCATGAACCTCTTCTCCGCCTGTCAACCCTATGTTTCAAACGAGATCCTGACCTTGAAGGAGAGCGTTTCCCCAGCGCGGATTTTTTGCGCGGTGCCGTCGGCGATTTCCTCGGCGCGCCCCTTGAGCCACGTGTTGGTGGGCTCCAGGCCGATGACGTAGGCCCCGGTGTCGAAGGCTTTCCACTCGGCGAGGCGGGGGAGGGTCCTCGTGTCATACGCGATTGTCATCTTCATCTTGAGCGTCTCGTTGACGAGGCTCATGGACGCGAGATGGTTCTTGCCAGCGGGGAGGGTATGGAAGAAGCACTGCTCGGGGGCCCCCTTCTTGGGAGGGGGCATCACGTCCCACGTCGCGAGGCCCTTCTCCGCCTCGGGGGTCCGCGGCACTACGGGATGCTTGGGCGCCATGATCCGGACGTCCGGGCTGACGAGCGGGTATCCGAAATTGCAGTGATAGACGAGCTGGACGTAGTCCGGCGTTCCGGCGAGGTTGGTGATCTCGTCATGGATGTCAATCGCGTTCGTGCCGAATGCGGTGGAGAGGGTACGGGTCATGCGGAGGTTCTCGCCGAAAATCCGCGCCTCGCGCAGAACCCCCCGGACACGAATCTGGTATTCCCCCCCAGCCCACTCGCGGGAGACGCCGACATCTTCGGCGGCGGCGCAGGAGACCCTGCCGTGCAACCCGAACTCGCCGTTGGGGTTCCCCGCGCTTCGCAGGCCGCAGGTGGTCAGAAGCCCCCCCGGCCAAGTGCGGAGCCAATGGATCCCCCCCGATTCATACGCCAGGCGCGAATGGTGCCCACTACACGTGCGGTACGCCACCGGCACGCCGTTATAGCTCGCCTCCACGATGTCCAGCCCTCGGTCCGGGCAGACCGTGAAGCTCAGTCCCGACCCGTTGCACACGTCAATGATACGGTTCCCGCGCCCCGCCCCGTCCGTCAGTTCAGCCGCGCGCGCATACGCCAGCTGCTCGATGTTCCCGACATAATCCAACACCTGCCTGTTTTTCATACATCCTCCATTCGACTCAAGAATGATGGGATAGTATGTCAGTTCTGAGAACAACTTGCAAGGCACAAGTGCGCATTCGGTTTTTTTCGTTTTTTTTTTGCGAAGGGGATTTTTTTGCATCCCTATGCGACCCTCTGGCGTGTGGCGGCGAGCCACCGCACGCCAGAGGTTGTACCTTCTCGGCACATGCGCGAGGACACTACTTGTTTGGGCGGTAAACCTGCAGGCGGTTCTGGAGGGGGAGAAGGAGGTAGCCGTCGGCGGCGGCGAGGGTGATGGGGGGGCTAGGGAGACGCGCGTAGGACAGGACTTCCTTCTCGCGCCCGGCCTTGAGGATCCAGAAGTCGCACTTCTCGGTCCCGATGTAGACCTTGCCGTCCGCGACCAGTGCGTTGGCGTAATAGACGGTTGTCTTGAGGTCGTGCGTCCAAAGGGTCTCGCCTGTGGCGGCATCGAAGGCGTGGAGGGTGGCGGCCTCGTCGGGGAGGTAGAGGATGCCGTCGGCAATCGCGGCGGTGGCGAGGGAGCGGTTGATTTTCTCGGAGCGCCAGATCACATCCCCGGTCGCGGCGTCGAAGCAGCTCACGCACCCATCCCCCAGCCCGTGCACGGGGCTCTGCCCGATGGCGACATAGACCTTGCCGTCGTGGAACACGGGAGTCCCGATGGGCTCGGAGGGTCCGAACGCCTGTTTGTTCGACCACAGGGTGTAGGGGATGGCGTAAGGGATCCCGTCCCCGTCCGCCTTGATGCGGAAGTGCGTGGGGTTGGCGTCCGTGCGCCACACGCGTTTGAGGGTTTGGGGTTCTGGGCTCGCGATCTGTTCGCCCCCACCCCCCTCAAGCGCGTGGAAGGCGTAGACGAAGCCGTCCCCCCCCCCGAAGAAGATGAGGCCCTTGCCGTTGACCTCCCCGTAAGAGGGGGAGGACCAGTTGCCGTGAAAGAGGTTCTTGCCGATGTCCTCGCGGTCCCGCGCGACGAGGCGGCCGGTTTCCGCGTCGAGCACGATGAGCGAGGGGGCATCGGGACTGAGCGCCACCTTGTGCTCGCGGTTCACGCCGTTGGAGGTGCAGACGTAGAGCAGGCCGTTGACGTAGAGGATGGTGCTGCCGCAGGTGTCGTGGGGGATGACGGCACACGCCTTGAGCATGTCGAAGCGCCAGATGATGTCGCCATCCGTGGGCAAGGGGCGTGCGTATGCGGCGGCCAGCTCCATGTAGGTGACCTCGTCTTGGAAGGGGCCGGTGTTGCCGTTGGCCTGCCCGTGGCGGGCCAGGCACAGGACATCCCCCCGGTTGCCCACGACGTAGACACGGTCGCCGACGACGACGGGGCCTGAGCAGATGCCGCATCGCCAGTGGTCGAAGTAGTAGGGAGCCTGCGTGCCTTGCGTGTAGCGCGGGACGGGGAGTTCCCAAAGCAGCTTGCCTGTCGCGAGCTCGGCGCATCGGACCGCGCCACCGCCGTTGGGCTGGTAGCCCTCCCGCATCACGCCCTCGTCGTTGAGGCCGAGGAAGACCAGGCCGCGGTCAATGGTCGGGATGGCGTATTGGTGCGTGCCGATCCGCATCTCCCACACGAGCGTCGCGTTGTCCAACGACGAGGGCAGGCCTTGCGCGGCGGACACGCTGTTGGGCGTTCCTCCCCCCCCCCAGCGCACCTCCGCGTGGAGGAGCAGGGAAAGGCTGGCCCATGTGACGCAACAACGAATCCGCATATCCCCCCTTTATTTCCGGGCCGTCGCCATCTCCGTTTTCAATTTCGCGAGTTCTTCCAAGTCAAACGGCGTGAGCGTGCCCCGTTGCGACTCGACTTGCCGGATCGTGTCTCGGGCGTGCTCGATGTCGCCTTTCCGAAGTTGGATGCGTGCCAACGTGATTTTGACACGCGCGTCCTTATCGTAAAGCGAGAGCGCCCGATTCACAGCCTGTTCGGCCTCACGAAGATCCTTGTTTTCCTCCAGCAGGATGGAGCCGAGCGTTTCCCACGCGACATAGAGTTTCGGGTTTTTCTCCACGGCCTTGCGTGCGAAGGTCTCGGCTTCGCCCAGCTTCTTGATGCGGCGCAACACTTCCGCTAGGTCGTTCAGTGCGGCGGGGATTTCTTCCTTGGCGACGCTGAGTTTCAGCAAATACTCCGCCTCGCCATACGCGCGTTCCTTCAGGCGCAGCGACCCCAGGATATAATTCGCGAGCGCATGGTCACGGTTGCTCCGCAAGACTTGCCGTGCGTGCTTTTCGGCAGACAACTCGTCAGCCATCTCGATGTCGAGCTGGAGGATCCAGTCTTTTGCGCCCTGGATGGTAGGGTCAATCTCGGCCGCGCGGATAAACGCCTCGCGGGCTTGTCGGAGTAGCCGTTCGAGATTTGTCTGGGCTGCCTGGGGCACACTCAACCCCTGTTCCTGTGCCTCAAATATTTTACGCCGGAGCGGCTCGGCCTTCTTGAGTGCCAGTTGCGCGCGGATGATGCGGGTGAAATAGCTGTCGCCGTCCCCCATGATATTCTCCATGCGGGGAAGGATGACGTTTTCGACGTCATCGGTCTCGTCCTGCTGAAGCTGCAAGAGCGCCAGCATCGCCCACGCCTGGAGGTTTCGCGGCTGCAGGTCGGTGGTCTGCTGAAGGACGACACGCGCCTGTGCCGAGTTCGTGTTCATCAGGTGGAGGGTCGCCCACTCGACCCCGAACGCCCCCTGCCTGGTCTCCAGGCTTTTGGCTTTCTCCAGCCATTCCTGCGCCGTGGTGACCGCCCCTTTCTGGAGGCTCAAGCGAATCTTGCCCATGATCGCTGGCAGGTTTTCCGGGCTGACCTCAATAATTTCGTCGATGAGCTGTTCGGACTCTTTCTTCCCGTCCGGCAGTCTGTAAATCAACTCCGCCATGGCTTGGAGCGCCGCGATGCGTTTCTCGTCCGGCAGCAGGTCAATGATCTTGCCGATGTTCATCCTCGCCACCGCCGATTGCCCAGAGAGGGCCCAGCTCCACCCCATCTGGGCATAGATCTCTGGAGACCGGATATAGCCGTAGTAGCGCGAGATTGACCACAAGGGGTACTTGCGCTGGTCTTTCAGGAGCTTGTCAACCACCGCCTTCAGTTCTTTCTCAATCTGCTCCTTATAGGTTTGCGTGATGTCCACACCCCGCACGGTCATCTCGAAGCGGTTGAACAGGGAGGCGATGTTATCCGCATCAATGGTCTTGACCACATAGTTATAGACCGTGAGCGCGTCTTCGCTGTTCTCCAACTCCTCCAGCAGGACGCCCAGGTTGTTCGCGACGAACCCCATGTGCCGGCGCAGGTTTTTACGGGCGAAGTTCGTGGGGTCCATCACGTCGCGTTTCTGCGGTTTGATGGCCAAGTCCTTCTCCACCATGCTCTGCCAGAACGCCATGTGCTCATTCAGGAGCGGCCTGCCCTTAAGTGTTTGGATGTCGTGGCAACCGCTGAAAAAAAGGAAGTCGGGGACGGGTGCCAGCCCGGCGGTGACCCAAAGGTCTGGGAAGCCGAGGATAACGACCTTCTCGCCAATCTCCGGGTCCGCCTTAAACCAGTCCTGCAGGAACCACAGCACACCCAGTTCCTCCAGCACGATCTTCAGCTTCTGACTGTCCGCTTCGGCGAACATCTGTTTTTCCTCGATCTGTTTCCAGAGGGACGCGAGGTAGTATTTACTATCGCTCTTGTGGAGGGAGAAGAGGCCCAGGTCCATTCCCCGCTCCTTCGCCATAATCTGGAGGTGCGGGTCCAAGCTCAGCGACCCGTCCGTCACGATCCACGTCCGGGACCCCATCCGGTCCAGGATTTCTTTCGCGCACCGGTCCGCAAACATCCCCCGCGTGCTGCTGCAGTCAAAACTGTTCAGCAGCGACGCGACGACGATCACCACGACGAACGGGTAGGCGATCAGCACGCCCATCCACTCGCCCGTCCGCCTCACCAGATGCGGCACATGATGCGCGCGGTTACCCGACCGCACCTTCAGCAACAGGTACCAGTACGCGAACAGGTAGCCCGCCGCCATCGCCGTCATCGCGTAGACCCCGACGGGCAACTTACCGACCGGCTTCAGGAGTTTCCACGGCGAGACAACCTCCAGATTCACCAAGGAGAAAATCACCAGCAGGCTCAACGCAACGTGTAGGGCATACTGGCTGATCGAACGCTCATTGTTCAGCCCGCGGAACGCCGCCAGCACCGTCATTAGGAGCGGCACGACCCCAAACAGCAAGAGCAGCAGCGTGCCCGGGCGCGTCAGTCCCGAGCCCACCTGCAGCTTGTACGTCTGCAACATCCGCAGCATCACTTTCCCGATGCTCTCCAACCCCATGGCGGCGCAATCCTCCGCCTTGAAAAACCGATTCGCCACCATGACGAACAGCACACCGGCCACCAACGCGACCGCCCCCGTCATCCACGCCATGCGCGAAAACGACAACGCCTGCGCCCGCCACAGCACATAGAGGGCAAAGGCCGCCAGCACCACCAGCGCCGGGATGAAGGTGGACGACTCCACGAGCCCCACACCGCACAACACCGTGAACAGCACCAGGAACACGCACCGCCGATACATCGAGAACCACACCATCATCTGCGCCGCCAACAGCGGGAACAGCAGGACGAAATTCTGGTACTGGAACCGCGTCGCCGCGTGCCACACGGGAACCGCGCACATGAACGCCACCGCCGCGACCACCCCCGCCACCGTCGAGACGCGCGGGGCAAGCTCATACGACGACTCCTCCGTGATTACATCCCGAATGAAAAAGGACACCACCCTGTACACCAGCATCACCGCCAGTACCGAGCAGACAAGGCTGAACAGGTTTAGCCGCATCGGCAACGTGAAGATCGTGAGCGAACTCAGCCACGACGTGATCGCGGTGAAGGCCGGGTAGGCGGGCGCCTCCAACGGGTCAAAGCCGCTGACGATCGCCATCCACTGGGCAGACTCGCCCGGGAACACGCCCTTGACCAGCGTCATCCCGTAAATCACCATCGCCACACCACCGAGCAACAGCATCATCACCCGATCCACTCTCACATTACGCCTGTCAGGTTCATTTGCGTTATAATCCATCACGACTCCTCACTTGTAGCTTTTTAATGAAAAGCAAATGCCCGTAATCATACCGTTTTGTCTCGCATTCCGCAAGTGCTTTTCTGTACATCTCAGTTTTTTGCAAAACGTGTAGCGTCGCTTTTTTCTGTCCTTGACTTTTCCCGCCTTTCCGAATAACGTTATCCCTCATGTTCATGGTATTGAAAGAAAAGGAGACACGATGAAAAAATTGTTGGTGGCGGGGGTTCTGTTGGCGTCGTGCGCGGGTGCCGCGGCGAGGGTGTCGGTGAGGTCGCTGCTGGAGGAGATGGCGGACCGCGAACACATCACGCGGCTCCCGGATCCGGCATATACGCTGCGGCTGTTCAGCAGCTATGACCGCGAAACGGTCGGCATTGACGAGCCGGGGTGGTTCGCGAACTCGGACCGCTCGGAGTTCATCCGCGTGGAGGAGAACGGGGGGCGGCGCGAGTATGTCGCCCTGGACACGGAGGGGCCGGGCGCGGTCGTACGCTGGTGGGTGACGGTCGCGGGCGCGGGCGACGGCGGCATCATCCGCGTCTACATTGACGGGATGCTCGCCGTGGAGGGGAACGTGCTGGATGTGCTGAGCGGGGAGGCGTTGTGCGCGAAGCCGCTGTCGGCGTCGGTCTCGGAGCGGACGCCGTACCTGAACCGCGGGCATAACCTCTACCTGCCCATCCCTTACGCGAAGCGCTGCAAGATCACGTACCAGAGCGACAGGATTCAAAACAAGCGGGACGGCGAGGCGTTCTATTACAACATCGAGACGCGTACCTATGCCAAGAATGTGGAGGTGGAGCCGTTCTCGCTGGAGGTACTAAGTCGTGATGCGGTTTATATCTCGGAGGTCAACCGCCGCATGGGGGGGGGCGAACGGGGGCTGATGGCGCTGAAGACAAGGACGGAGACGTTCGACGGCGTGATCCCACCGGAGGGGGCGGTGACGCGGACGGTCAAGGGCGAACAGGCGGTACGTCTGCTGGCGATGGCGGTTGACGGCGGGAAGAACCAGCAGGCGTTGCGTTCGACGGTTGTCGAGATCGCGTTCGACGGTCAGCGGACGGTCTGGGCGCCGGTCGGGGAGTTCTTCGGCACGGGGTATCAGGTGTCGCCGTACCAGACGTGGTACATGGGCGTCCGCAAGAGCGGGCTGATGGAGTCGGCATGGGTGATGCCGTTCCGCAAGGCGTGCACGGTGACCGTCCGCAACCTGGGCAGGGAGCCGGTGACGATCTCGCAGAGCGCGCTCGTGACCGCCCCCTACAAATGGGACGGCAAGCGGAGCATGTACTTCGGCGCGGGGTGGTACGAGCAGAACAAGGTGCCGTCGCGCAAGAACGGCTCGCACTGGGACTTGAACTACGTGACGCTCACGGGCGAGGGGCTGCTCGTCGGCACGGGCGTGACGCTCTTCAACACCGCCAACGCGTGGTGGGGCGAGGGCGACGAGAAAATCTTCGTGGACGGCGAGGCGTTCCCCTCGTTCATCGGCACGGGGTCGGAGGACCACTACGGCTACGCATGGAGCAACGGCAACAATTTCGACCACCCGTTCATCGCGCAGCCGGAGGGCGGCGGCGCGGGCAGACCGGGGCTGGTGATCAATTCGCGCTACCGTGTGCTGGATGCGATCCCGTTCCGCAAGGGCATCCAGTTCGACATGGAGATGTGGCACTGGGCAGACACCGTCCTGAACTATGCACCCGTAACGTACTGGTACATGCGCCCGGGTGGTACCGCGAACCGTACGGAGGAGACCGCGCTGGCGCGTCTGCCCGTGGCACTGACCCGCCGCGACATCATCGAGCTGATCTCCTACGGCGAGGGGCGGCTGGAGGCCGAAACCTTCGACCTCTCGGCGACGCAGGGTAACCCCGGCATCCAGACCGAGGAGAAGTACGGCTGGAGCGGCGACAAGCAGTTCTGGTGGCGCGGCGCAAGGCCCGGCGCGACCGCGACGCTCGACTTCGCCGTGAAACAGGGCGGCAAGTACAACGTGAAAATCTCTTTCACGCATTCGTATGACTACGGCATCGCGGATGTCTCGCTCAACGGCACGGTCGTCGCGGCCGCCTACGACGCCTACGCCCCGAACGTCGAGAACCATGTCAAGGATCTGGGCGTCATCGAGCTCAAGGAGGGCGAGAACCACCTCTCGCTCAAGCTCACCGGCGCGAACGAGAAGACATCGAAAGACCAGTTCTTCTTCGGCATTGACTACCTCGACATCCAGAAAGCGGAATAGCGGGGGGGAGGGCAAGGCGGTTTCTCCGGAACGGCCCTGTCCATCTGAACAATGCCCGTATCGTTTCCAGTTTTGTTTGAGCGCATCTTTTCTGCCGCGCTGCCGCAGGGGGGGGGGAGGTTTGCCGCGCCGACGCTGCCGGGGGGGGCCGCCGCGCTCGCAGCCGTCGCGCTCGCGAAACGGGCCCCCCCCGGCCTCGCCCTCGTAATCACGCCGAACGGTCCCGAGATGGAGCGTGTCCACGGCGACCTCTGCGCACTGGAACGCGAGAGCGGCGTTACCCCCCTCCTCTTCCCCCAGCAGACGGACACCGACCCCGAGGGGGGGGGCCTGCGGATGCGGGTGATGAATGTGCTGAGCTCGGCTCCCCAACAGCACGCGCGCACGATGCGGGAGGGGAGTATGAGGGGGTTTGAGACATCTA
>WRML01000064.1 GCA_009777165.1 Kiritimatiellota bacterium | reverse complement strand
GCGCCGTGGACGGTCGCGTCGAGCGCCAGCTTCGGGGAAGGCTTCGACGCGGCACCGAACGGCGCGCGCTTCCAGGACGGGCATGACGGGCGCAGCCAGTTCTACGCCCGCTGGACAGGGGAGTTCTATGCGGCGGAAACGGGCGAGTACGAATTCGGCACCGTCTCGGACGACGGCAGCGTGGTCTATGTCCAGCGCACGCTCGTCGTTGACAACGACCAGGACCAAGGCTACGACCTCCAAAACCTGGTCAGCGGAACCATCTGGCTCGAGGAGGGCTGGCACGACATCATCGTCGGGTTCTATCAGGGAGGGGGGGGGAAAGGGCTCACGGTGTTCATGGCCCCCCCCGGCGAAACCATCGGGGACCTGACCCAGATGAGCCCGACAGAGCTGGAGGCGGCCATGCTGCCGCAAGCCCTGCTGCGCCCCTACCCCGTGACCGTCGAGTCGCTCGCGGGGACTTCAGGGAGCTGCGTCGAGATGTTCGGCAACACCACGCTGGCGATCGCGGGCAACACGCCCACCACCTATACGGGCAGACTCGTCGGCACATCCGCAGATGCGCGCCTCGTCAAGAACGGCGCGGCAACCCTCATCCTCGCCGGGCAAGTAACGCCCGAGTTCAACGGGCAGATCATCATCAACGGCGGCGACCTCGGGCTGCAGTCGGCATCCCCCTCCACACGCCCGATCCGCATCAGGGACGGCGGCACGCTCTTCGCACTCGCCGCAGAGGGGGGCCTGCCGAACATCGGGCTGAACGGCTCCTACTACTGGGGCTACTACGGCGGGACCTCGTTCGCAGAGTTGGATAACGTCTTCAGATCAATGCAGTTCGGCAACGTCTATAACACGACGCAATACGGATGGAGCGCCGCCCCGACCGCAGTGAACTTCTGGTACGACGGCACAGGGTCGTTCCCCGGCGAATTCTCCTCGGACTATCCCCCCGCAGGGGGCAGACCGAACTTCTGCGTGCGCTTCCAGGGCAAGTTCCTCGCACTCGAGCCCGGCGACTACACCTTTGAGCTCTCGACCGATAACCGCGGGGACGTGTACCTCAACGGCGAGCACATCATCGAGGGAACCAACTGGGACACGGGCTTCAAAGGGGAGACCCGTTACCTCGAGGCCGGCACGCATGACCTGCAGATCGCCTACGGGTATTGGAACGGCGGCGGCTATACCCTGCTGCAGGTGACCCCCCCCGGCGGCGACATGATGCAGATGCCCAACGCCTGGCTGCGCCCAAGCGTCTCCATGATCTACGGCATCGAGGGCGACGGCAATCTTGACCTGCCCGACGTCGGATCCTACCTGTCCCTGAGGGTTGAGGAACCCCAGACGTTCGCCGGAAGCATCGCGGGGGCCCCCGGCTCCGAACTCGAGAAGAACGGCGCCGACACCCTCACGCTCGTCGGCGACAACGACGCCTTTGAGGGCGGCTGGCTCGTGCTGAACGGCACGCTGGTCGTCGGCGACAGCGGTACGTCCGGCACCCTCGGCGGCACCGGCGTCTATGTCGGCGCCGGCGGGCTGCTGGTCTTCAACCGCGCCGACGATTACGTCTATGCCGGGCGTATCTCCGGCAAAGGCGAGATCCGCTCCGTCGGCGCCGGACGCGTGATCCTCACCGGATCGGCGAGCGACTTTGAAGGAACCCTCACATCCGGTACCTTCATCTTCACGGGCGAATCCGTCTCCGTGCCGGCCAGCTGCCTTGCCCAAGGGGATATCACCGTGCACTTCGAGGACGGCGCGCAACTAATCTTCCCGCCGCCGACAGGAACCCCCCTCGAACTGCCCACGCTCGTCTTCTCGAACGGCACCGTGTCGTTGCCGTTCGCGGAGGATAGCAGCTACTACATGGACTCGCTCATGATCAGCGCCGGCACGACCCTGCAGTTCAGCCTCAACTCGCTCAACGGCCTCCTCGGGCGTTACTACGCCTTGGGCCCCGGGGACGACCCCGGCAGCATCGTGCCGCACTTCGAGTCGCTCGCCGCATATGAGACGTATATCGCCGGCCTCGAACCCCTCTGCACCGCCTCGACGTGGGAAGCGGGCGACGTCATGGACTTCGGCAGCGCCGACGACCAGACCAACTTCCCCCTGAAGTTCCCGCAGTCCATCATTGCCCGACAAGACAACTTCACCGCCATCTGGAAGGGCAAGATACGCATCACCACGCCGGGCGAGCACACCTTCCAGACCTGGAGCGACGACAACAGCATGCTCTACATCAACGGCAACCTCGTCGTGAACAACAACGGCTCCCACGGCATGGAGACGCGCTCCGGCCAGGTCACGCTTGCGGAGGGCCTGCACGACATCGCCATCCTCTTCGCGCAGGGCGGCGGCGGGTACGGCCTGACGGTGAGCATCGAGCCCCCCGGGCAGCCCCTCCAGCTCCTGCCCAACAGCATGTTGGTCGCGCACGAAGACGACATCGCGGATCTGCTGGCGGCCGGCCTCCCCGGGCTGGGCCCCTTGGGCATGCCGTTCACGCTTGAGGTCGGGACCCTCGGTGTGGTCAACGGCCCCGGCACGGGCACGCTGGACATCACGGGCAGCGTCATCCCGCTCGACGGCACACTGCTGTTGAACGGCCTGTACATCGAGTCTCCCGGAGCGGTCATTGCGACCAAGGGTAACACGCAAATGAAAGGCGGCAACCTGCATGTCGAGATGGGCTGCGAACTGCCCAAGAGCGCGTTCACGCTCATTGGCGACTTCACGCAGACCGCTTCCTACGGCCTGCCGCTTGCGGGCAAGACCATGACTCTCGGCGGCACCAGCCGCGGCCGGCTCATCTACAAACCCGCCACCGCGCTCCTCTACGCCTCCACCGTGGACGGCACGGTGCTGATTTTGCGGTAGCCCCCTTTTTGAAAGGGGGTGCCCGTAAGGGCGGGGGTTTGCAGCCCCCTTTTGAAAGGGGGTGCCCCCGTACCCGGGGGAGGGAGGGGGGAAATTAGGAATTAGGAATTAGGAATTAGGAATGGGGAATGGGGAATGGGGAATGGGGAATGGGGAATGAGGAATGAGGGGACATAGGGGGGGGAAGGAAAGTCGGAAATCAGAGGTGGTACTCCTCCCCTAGATTCCTTCACTCCTAAATTCCTAATTCCTAATTTCTAAAATGTTCTAGTAAAGGAAAAGACGTGTCCGCAATGGGGTTATGTCTGTACGTGAAACACAAACATCAACATATTTAAGGCCATCCCCACCCAACGAGAGCTGATGCTCCATCTTCTGCATGAAATCCACCGTCTCGAGAATATTGACGGTATCGTTCATCACGTCAACGGCCCCATGGATCAGCGTTTTTGCGACCAGCTTGTCTTGGCGGGGAAAGCGCGTTTCCGCGTCTCTTTCAAAAATGTAATACCAAACACAAAACGTGTTATCCGGATTCTTCGCTAAACAGGAAGACAGAAACCACTTCCGATCCAAAACAAGGCTGCGGAAAGAACAGCAGTCCGGGCGTTGAGCACACCGAGGTAACGAAATCCATTTGCTTGCCCTTTCAGTCACGTTGGATACCCCATAGCGTTCAATCATACCCTTGTCGCTACCCCGACTCAAATCGCCAGCCGGATCAAAGGTTGCGATGGCCTCCATGGACTGCCGGCATATTCCATTCTCAAACGTATAGTTGCCTTTTGAAAGCTTCGCGACGGTCTGGTCGGGGAAAAACCCGATTGTCTGATATCCCCCCGACCTGTCATAGACGGTCTCTTCCGAAAGGAAACCACATTGAAATCTGGAAAGTGTCCCAACCAGATAATCGTCTCCAATCATCCCTGCGAAAGAAGCAATTCGGTTCGTTTTGAAGAGGGCAGAAGTGTCATCAAACGAAGCGAGCAGGTCCTTCAAATCGAATGTCTCGATGCCGAGGATTGTTCGGGAAATAGGCTGTCCATCAGCAACAACGAGTCCGGTAAGGAATGCGAGGCTTATACTGCCAAGAATGACAGACTTTTTGCTAAACCTACTGATACTTTCCACTTTAGAACTCCCTATTGATTGTTAAAACGTTTTCAGTTTACCCCATCCCTTAGATAATTGCAAATCCAAACTAAAAACTAAAAACCGCCAAAACATAGCCCCCTGTGCCAGCCCCCTGTACCCGTTGTACACTTATAATAAAATAAGGCTTGTGTTTTCCACGGGAAAGGATTATCGTATCGTTTTCTTTTTATCAGGAGGAAAAGGGGATGCAGGCAGGCAGGCGATCGTTTTTGAGGACATCAGGGGGGGCGGCAGGATTCATGATCCTTCCGCGCAGGTTGATCGCGGCGAGCGGCGAGACGCCGCCTAGCGAGACGGTCTGTGCCGTCGGTATCGGCGTCGGCGGGCAGGGGCGCAGGAATCTGCAGGGGTTCGCGAACGTGGGCAAGGTCATCGCCTTCGCGGACCTCGACGCGCGCGCGGCAGGTGCGGCGAAAAAGGAGAACCCCGGCGCGAAGGTGTTCGACGACTACCGCAAGATGTATGACGAGCTGGGGAAGGACACGGACGCGGTCATCATCGCCACGCCGGACCATTGGCACGCCTTGCCCGCGCTGGAGGCGATGCAGCGCGGCAAGCACGTCTATCTCGAAAAGCCCCTCGCGCGGACCGTCTGGGAGGTCCGCAAGCTGCTGGAGGGCGCGGCGCGTTACAAGGTCGTGACGCAGATGGGCAACCAGGGGCGTTCGTTCGAGAGCAATTCGGTTTTCGCCTCGTGGGTGCAGAGGGGGGTGCTGGGGCGCATCACCGAGGTCCACGCGTGGGTCACGCAGGGGATGTTCAACTCGCAGAACCATCTGCCGGACCTTGCGAAGGAATACCCCGTGCCGAAGGAGCTGGACTGGGACCGCTGGGTCGGCCCGTCGCCGTTCCACCCCTACAACCCGAAGTTCGCGCCGGGGGCGTGGCGCGCGTGGACCCCGTTCGGCACGGGGCAGCCGGGGGATATGGCCTGCCATGTGCTTGACCCGATCTTCACGGCGCTGAGGCTCCCCCCCCCGACGACCATCCAGGCGGAGGTGACGCCGGGCTGGGACAAGCAGAAGCACGCGCTGGCCTACCCGAACGACAGCCGCATCACGTTCGGGTTTGAGCTCGTCAACCGGAAGCCGCTGAGTATCCTCTGGCACCACGGGAGCTTCTGCAAGGACGTGCCGCGCCCGCCCGAGCTGGAGGAGGGGCGCACCCTCGGCAACGAGGAGGGGGGCGATCTCGGGGGCCGGGCCGGGGCGATCGTCTACGGCACCGAAAACACGCTGACCTACGGATCGCACGGGGCGGAGGCGTGCAGGGTCATCCCGGAGGAGAAGATGAAGGGGCTGGTGCAGACGAAGGCGCTCGGCGGCTACCGCAACCTGGGCGTCGGCGACCACCACCGCGATTTCGTGAACGCCATCAAGACCGGGCGCACGGCAGGGAGCGATTTCCACGCCGTAGGCGCCGAGGTCGAGACCGCGCTGCTGGGCGCCATCGCCATCCGCAACCCCGGCGTCAAACTCGAATGGGACGCGCAAGCCATGCGCATCACGAATTGCCCGGAGGCCGACGCGATGGTCACACCGTCGTACCGGCAGGGATATGAACTGAACGTCTAAACAAAAAAAGGAGGAGACAGGATGATGCGTGCGAACAGAAGAACGTTTTTGAGGATGACCGGGGGGGCGGCTGGGATGGTGATGCTGTCGCAGCGGCCGGCTTCGGCACAGGCGGCCCCGGCGGGCGGGCTCACGGTGAACCCCCGCAAGAAGACCGTCCCCGAGCCGGTCGTCCAGCAGGACACCAGCCTTTGGAAGGCGCAGGAGACCGCGATCATCATCAGCGACATGTGGAACGAGCACTGGTGCAAGGGCGCGACGGCGCGGGTCGCGGAGCTGGCACCTGTCATGAACAAGGTGCTGACGATCGCCCGGGACCGCGGCGTGACGATCATCCACGCCCCGAGCGACTGCATGAAGTTCTACGAGGACTCCCCGGCGCGCAAGCGCATCCAGTCCGGATACGACGACCCCGGGGTCCGCGCGATCCTGGGCGGGGAGAAATGGTGCAACAGCCTGCCCTCGGAAGAGAACGCCAAGTGGCCGATCGACCAAGGCGACGGCGGCTGCGACTGCGATCCGAAGTGCAAGTCGGGCAACCCGTGGAAACGCCAGACCGAGGCCCTGGTCATTGACGAGGAGAAGGATTTGATCACCGACTCCGGCATCGCGATCGCCTCCTACCTGAAAGCGAAAGGGATCACGAACGTCATCCTGATGGGCGTCCACCTGAACATGTGCGTCTCCGGCCGCCCCTTCGGGCTCCGCCAGCAGGTACGGCTCGGCAACAACGTCGTCCTGATGCGCGACATGACGGACACGATGTACAACTCCAGGAAATGGCCCAACGTGTCCCACTTCCGGGGGACGGACCGCATCATCGACCACATCGAGAAATACATCTGCCCGACCATCACCTCGTCCGACTTCACCGGAGAGCCCCCGTTCCGCTTCAAGGACGACACGGGCAATGTCTAACCCGCCCAAAGGATTTTTTTTGCACGCAGATAACGCTGATTTTTTTGATTTGCGCAGATCAGGCAAATGATTTAGTAGGGGCGCACCCGCGTGTGCGCCCTGGGCGGACAAGAAAGCCCCCTTTTGAAAGGGGGTGCCCCCGTATCCGGGGGCGGGGGTTTGTTTCCGGGCGGTCCCTCCGACTACGGGACTACAGGACTACGGGACAATGGGGCAGCAGGCTGTAGGGGCTGACAAGAAAGCCCCCTTTTAAAAGGGGGTGCCCCCGTATTCGGGGGCGGGGGTTTGTTTTCGGGCGGTCTGGTAGGAGAACAAACCCCCGGCCGGAATACCGGCCACCCCCTTTCAAAAGGGGGCTGGCAAACCCCCGGCCGGAATACCGGCCACCCCCTTTCAAAAGGGGCTCCCTCCCCCCCCTCCCCCCATTCCTAATTCCTAATTCCTACATTCCTAATTTTCTCCTCTCTCCTCTCTCCTCTCCAAAGGTTTTGGGCAGGCCCTTTGAGCCTGCCCAAAACCCGTAAACCCGTGGGGCTGTGTAACGCCAGCCCTGCGCCTATTTCTTGCGGCCTATCTCTTACGCCTTATTTCTTAATCGCCTGTACCTTGAAGAACATACTCCCGTTGGCGCCGGGGGCCTCGTCGAGCCCGATGAGCGCGTTGCAGGAACGCCAGAGCGGGGTGGCGAGGCTGCCGCCGTCGAGCTGGCTCCATTGGACCGGGTCGGAGAGGCTGTCGGTGTAGTGGATGACGTACTCGCAATCGTCGGGGGACTGCGCGCCGAGGCGGGTCATGAGCTCGCTCTCGTTCCACGTGATGATGGCGTTGCCGTCGCCGTCCACCTTGAACCCGGTGACGGTGACGGGCACCCACGCCTCGTCCCCGCCGTCGAACGACCACAGCGCGGTCAGCACGACGTACTCGCCGCCGCCCGTGGCGAGGTGGTTCGCGCCGATGCTGTGCCCGTCAAGGTAGATGGTGTTGCTGGCGTCCTTCCAGCCGTGGAAGCTGTAGCCCTTGCGCATGGGCATGGGGGCGAACGACGCGCCCGTGTCCGCGAACTCGACGACCTGTTGGCGCACCGACTTCCCGTCCGTGAAACCGATCACATAGTACGGCAGGTTCTCGGGGTCGGTGCAGACGATGCGGCGGCTCTGCCATGTGGCACTGTCGGGATCAGCGGAGATGATGCCGAAGGCGGTTTCCGAACTCTGCCACGAGGCGAGGTGTTCCGCATAGATGTAGGTGATGAGGTTGGGGTTGGTTAAGTCGCGTATTGTGCCTTCCGAATTCACACCTTCGTATACATGAACTCCAGCAGGAGGTCTTGCGCCGAGGAAGGTGACGCTGGCGAGCGTCTCGCAATTTACGAAAGGATTACCCATGCCCGTCACGCTGGCGGGGATGGTGACTGCCGTGAGGCTGGCGCAATCGCGGAACGCCTCGGAGTCAATGTGTTCGAGGCTGCTTCCGCTTTCGAAGGTTATTTCCGTGACGGCGCTGACCATGAATGCCCGTGGTCCGATGTTCGTCACCGATGCCGGGATTTCGACTGCCGCCGAGAGGTTCGCGGTGTTGCGGAACGTGTCGCTGGCGATTCGTCCCAGTTGGCTTCCGCTCTCGAAGGTCAGACCCGTGATGGCGGAAGGGGAGAACGCATAACTGCCGATAACCGTCACCGAAGCGGGGATTTCGACATTCCCTGTGAGGGCGTTGCAATGGCGGAACGCTTGCAGGTCAATGGTCGTGAGTTGGCTGTTTGCCTCAAAAGCCAGCCCCGTGATGCCGCTGTATCGGAACGCGCCAATTCCAATGCGTGTCACATTCGCGGGTATGGTGATGTTCGCCGCAAGATTCGTGGCTTCTTCGAATGCGTTTTGCCCGATTTGCGTCAGCGTGGACGGGAATTCGACACCCGTGACTTCGCCACGGAAGGCGTAGAAGGGGGCTTGGTCAACCGTGTTCGCACTTAGAATCCGCGTCAAGTCGCGCGTCTGGCTGAAATCGCTGGCGAGGTAAATCGTATCCGCAAGTGGCAGGGTGCCGCCGCCACTGGGGGCGGTGTTGACGCCGCCGACATCCGCGCCCGTTCGGATGCGGACAGTGCCGCTACTAACGGTGACTTCGAGCTTCCAGCCCGAGGGCGTGGTCGCGTCGGTATAGTGGGTGATGGTCTGGTCGCCGCTCGCGCCGCTGAGTTGCCAGTGGGGGGAGTTCGGGGCGGATTGCGCGTGTGCGCCGAGTGTTGCCGACGCGAGCGCGAACGCCGCGAGGATGGTCTTGTGGGTCATGTGTGAGCCTTTCCTTTCCCGTTGTTCGGGAATGATGGGACGTGGACGTTGCGGCCCTCGCCGTTTCCGTGGAAACGTCCCGGCGGTCCCGACGCCGGAAAGGGCCGATCCCCCCGAACAGCGGGGGAAATCGAAAAGAGTGGAGCACAGGCATCCTTGCCTGTGAAATGACAATGAACAACACAGGCAGGGATGCCTGTGCTCCGTTAGCGGATTAAAGAATCGGCTGGAAGATTTTGCTTGACACGATCCGTGGGTAGTCCCCCCCCCCCCCCCCCCCCCCCCCCCCTAAAAATCCCCCCCCCGCATTTTGGGGGGGGGGGGGGGGGCCACCCACT
>WRML01000063.1 GCA_009777165.1 Kiritimatiellota bacterium | reverse complement strand
TGCGGAGGCTGTCGAGCCCGGTGGCTGACCAGTCGAGGGAGAGCTCGTTGCTGTCGGGGTCGAGGACGGAGGTGAGGCGCCCGGCAGAGTCGTAGGCGTAGGCGACGGACACGCCGCCGGGCAGGTTCTCGCGGATGACGCGGCCGAGCCCGTCGCGGTCGACGGTCTTCTCCCGGCCGTTGTGGTCAACCATGCTGGCGGGGAGGCCGCGGTTGTCGTACCTCACCTCGAGGGAGGTCAGCACGCCCTGGGCGTCGCCGCGCTCGACCTTTGCGATCTGCCCGGAGGGGGTCCACGCGTAGGCGGTCGTGATCCCGTCGGGGCCGGTGGCGGAGAGGGGGCGGTTGTAGGCGTCGTACTCGACGGACGAGGAGAGGCCGAGGGCGTCGGTGACCTTGACGGGGTAGCCGAAGGCGTTGTAGTCGAGGGTCGTGCTGCGCCGGCCGTCCTCGACCCGGACGGGGCGGCCCTCGCCGTTGTAGCTCACGCGCGTGGACTGGACGGCCCTGCCCTTGGCGTCGAGGCGCGAGACCTCGACGGGGTTGCCCCCGGCGTCGTGCCGGACGCGCACGACGGGCTCGGGGTCGCGCTGGGACGCCCCCCGGCGCGTGACGGACTCGATGCCGCCGGACGGGGTGTAGCTGACGCTGACGTCGTTGCCGGCCATGTCGCGGAAGTTCGTGGGCCGGGCGGTCACGGGGTCGTAGCGGTAGCTGGCGGCGGTGCGGCCCTTGGCGTCCACCACGTGGCGCAGCCACCCGAGGTAGGCGACGTCGTGGCGCATATAGTAGTAGTAGGTGCTCTTGTTCCCCGCGAAGTCCGTGACCGCCAGCGCGCCCGTGCCCGCCTTGAAGTCGTAGGTCGCGGTCCGCCCGGCCTTGTCGGTGACGCTCACGGCGCCGGGCTTGCCGTCCTTGTACGCGTAGGTGAGGCTGCCGTCCGACAGGAGCCTGCCGGCCTGTTTGCCGTCCTTCGGGGCCTCGACCTCGAGGCGCTCGGAGAAGTCCCCCTGGCTCACCCGCGCGGGGTAGCCGTTGGCGTCGTAGGCGATCTCGACGGGCGCGAGCCCGTCGCGCGCCAGCGAGGTCACCTGCCGGCGGAGGGCCTCCCCCGCCGTGCCCCGGGGCGTCTTGGGGAGGGTGGGGGCCGTGACCTCGGCGTAGCCGATGCCCGTCTCGATGCCGTTGACCTTGACGGACGTGACCGTGCCGCCTTCGGAGACCGCCTCGATGAACGCCCTGCCCGACTGCGACACGGACGCGACCGTGCCGTCCGGGTTGTACGCGAACGCCAGGCCCATGCCCGACGGCGCGGTTATCGAGGCGAGGCGGCCGTCGCGGTAGGCGACCCCCCACCCCGTGTACGAGTGCCGGCCCGTGATGTCCCAGTCACCCGTCTTGGCGATGTCTGCGCGCGGGCTGGCCGGGTCCGCCTCCCACTCCGCGTGCGGCGCGAAGAGCGCGGCGCGGCCTGTGGCAAGCCCGCCGTAGGCAGCCTTGGCATCCTTGCCCAGGCCGCGGCGGGCGACGAACCCCACCTGGTCCCCCCACGGCGTCGTCCACGTCATCCCGTCCTTGCCGGGGGAGACCGAGCTCTCGAGCTGCGGGCAACGCCAGCCGTGCCCGAACATCCCCCCCTCCCCTGCCCGCGAGGAGTCATAGATCAGTTGAAGGGGGAGCCGCAGCTCCGGCGAGAAGTTCGCCGTCCCAAGCTCCTGGGACAGGATGAAGCCGTTCTCCGTCAGCAGCGCGCGTCCAGCGAGCCCCGGCTTCGGCGCGTAGCGGAAGTCCGGGCTCTCCTTCGCATACCCCGAATGTGTGAAAATCAATGCACCCAGAATCATTCCTGCTAGTATCTGTCTCTTCATGTTGAATCGCTTTCCTGTACCGTTTTTCATTTGAACGTACGCATATTATCATAAGGGTCGGGAAACCGTCAAGCGGATTTTTTTTAGACAAACAACCCCACAAACAACACCGTTCCCCCTGTCTGTCCACTTCAGGCTTGTGCCCAAACCCGGATTAGGGTATTCTCGTCCTCAACGTTATTTTTTTTGAGATAAGGAGATGTGATGTTGTTGTCTGTACGGTCTATTGTTCTTTCGGGTTTCATGGGGTTTGTGTTCGGGTTGTCGGCGCAGGATGATTCCCCGCGCAAGAAATTCATCGAGCTCGGCTGGGACATCCCGGACACGGCATACCTGAAAGCGCACCATGAGGCGATGCAGCAGACGACGCCGTTCGATGGCGTGATGCTGGCACTGGACGCAACCGCCCCCGACGGCAAAAAACATTCGTCGCAACGGATGATGGACGCGCAAGCGTGGGACCCCGCCTGGTTCGCAACGGCAACCGCGGACTTGAAGGCCTGCCGGTGGACAACGTTCACGGACAATTTCATCCGCGTCAATTTTTCGCCGGGGCAGGTGGAATGGGACGACGATACCGGCTGGGCGAATTTCTGCGGCAAAACACGTCTCTGCGCGACAATCGCCAAGGACACAGGTTTGAGAGGCCTCGCCGTGGATTTCGAGCCTTACGGGAAAGCGATTTTCAGGTATGCCGCAGATGCGGGGCGGTCGTTCGAAGAGACGAAGGCCGTTGTCCGCATGCGCGGCCGCCAGTGGATGGAGGCGATGGCCTCACCGTATCCCGACATGGTGTTGTTCACGCTGTTCATTGCCGATGTCAATGTGTCGGCGGGGTACGATGCCCGCCCGGATAACACGCTGAAGTCGCTCCATTACGGGTTGCTCCCCGCGTTCTTCAACGGGATGCTCGATGCCGCCCCGCCGAAGATGCGGATTGTTGACGGTTGCGAGACGGGCTATTACAAGAACGGGTTCGACGAATTCGCCCGTACGGCGCTGGCGATTCAGTCCATCGGCGGCCCTGCCATCCGGCTGGTCGCGCCGGAGAACCGCGAGAAGTATGTCGCGCAGGTTCAGGTCAGTTTCGGATTCTACCTCGACATGTACACGAACCCGGAGGGGAACGTCTATTACCGCGGCCCCAAGGAGGGGGGGACCCGTCTTGACCGTCTCGAAGAGAACCTGACTGCCGCGCGGGAAACCGCCGATGTGTACGTCTGGATTTACGGCGAGAAGCAGCGCTGGTGGAAACCGTCAGACCCCGCCGTGAAGTGGCAGCACTGGGAAGACGCGCTGCCCGGGGTGAGCCAGACGATCCGCTTCGCCAAAAACCCGGCTGAGGCCGCGCACGAGATCCTCGGAACGTTGCGGAAAGAAGACCGGGGTGTCAATCTGCTCACGAACCCCGATTTCACCGACACCACAGGATGGTCGTTCTGGCAGCATGAGCCGCTCGGGACGTTCGAGTGGGACAACGGGAGCGGCAAGCTGAGCAACGTCAAAAGGGGGTGTATCCTGCAAAGCGTTCAGCCCGTCAAACCCGGCGAATACTACTACGTCGCCCTCGACAGCAAACAGCAGGGGGGCGGGCAAACCGATCTGCGAATCCGTTGGCAGAATGCCGACAGGCAATGGGTGCTCGAAGCGAAGGATCGCCTCTTCTCGTTTGAAGCGGATCCGGTCCGGCTTGATGGGCGGCCACTCCCGGGGGGGTGGTCACGCGCCGAAGGCATTGTCCGCATTCCCGAAGGCGCCGCCGTGTTGCAAGTCCAGGCCGGGGTCAAAGAGCAGGTGGCCGGCAACAGCACCGTTTGGGTTGACAACGCGGTATTGATTCGGCTTCGCTAAAGCATTTTAAGTCAATGTGTAGCCGAAAGAGGACGAAGCGTGCGAACGTTCCAATGACAAGGATTTTTTTGCGTCCCGATGCGGTCCTCTGGAGTGCGGTGGCTCGCCGCCGCTTTCATGCGTGGGGCTCGCCCCACGCACCAGTGACCGGGCGGACACACGGGTCCGCCCCTACGACCGTCCCCGCGCGGGGGCTCGCCGCCGCATTCCAGAAGCTGCGCCTTCTCGACACAGGCACGAGGGCTTTCAGCCTTTGGGGGGAAGTGGACACGAGATTTCTTACAATGCTCTAGGTGGAGGGCACACCCCATCCCCCCCCCTGGACGCAAGCGTCATTTGGTTTTGGAATTTAGTCGAAAACAGCTATTGAGATTAGGAGGGGGGTTTGGTAATCTATGACGAATGAAAATTTTCTGGATGATTTTTGGATGTGTTGCCGTTGCTGGGAGTGTGGGTATTTATATGGGTGCGCCGATGGCGGGGCCCCGGGTCGCCGCGTTCTTCCGTGCGGAGGCCCCCCCTGCGGAAATGCCTCAGCCTGACATCGTGAGCGAGGGGGGGGGACAGGTGGATGCGCAGCCCGTCGCGCCGGTCAGCCCCCCCCCGGTCACGCCGACGAAGGCGCCCAACGACGAGGAGCCGTCGCCCGCGCTGGTGGGCATCTACCCGGCACGGTCGAACGAGTTGCCGGGATGGGGGGTCACGTCGCACAAGATCCCCTACTACAAGGCGGACGGGACGTATGTGGGGACGGTCGAGGGGGGGGTCCTGTTCGACTGCGGGAAGACGCTCACATCGTCTAGGGGGGTCATGATCGAGTGCCGGTTCCAGCAGGATGACCTGCCGGGTGACACGTTCTTCATCGGGCGCAAAGACGCGCAGTTCTTCACCTCGACGTACCGAAAACTGTCGAAGTCGCGGGTCCAAGCGCTGAAGCAGTATTATGCGCTGAACGGGAAAATCGAGGCGCGGCGGACGGAAATCATGGAGAAGGGGGCCAACCAGAACCCTTATTTCGCACCGGCCCGCGCCGCGCACGAGGCCTACCAGAAACACATCCAGGATGCCCAGCAGCTCGAGCAGATGCGCGACAAGATCGAAGGTACCAAACGCATGGAGCTTGAAGACAAGCTGCGCGCGCTGAAGATGAACGAGGGCACGCTGAGGAAGGCGTTCGAGGAGACGCAGGAAAAGTTCACCGCGTGGAAGAAGGCCCACGCCGCCGATCTGCCCAAGCCGGAGAACGACGCGGACACCCAGGAGTGGACGCGCGAGAAGAAGCGGCTCGCCGCCGCGCTCCCCGGGCTGGCGTTTTAATGTTTAAGGAGGATGAAGGCATGACACTTTCGGAGCAACAGAGACAGGCCGTGCGCGAGTGGGTCGCGGGGGGGGGATCCCTCTCGGATGTGCAGCGCAACTTGAAAACCGAGTTCGGCATCACACTGACGTACATGGACGTGCGTCTGCTGGTGCTGGAGATCGGCGCGGAATTGAAGGACGCGCCATCCCCCCCCACACCTCAGCCCCAGCCCTCCGATGAGGAGGAGATGGGCGACGACGAGTTTCCGGCTCACGAGGACGCAGCCCCCCCCATGGAGGGCGAGCGCCCCCGCGAGCCGGGGGGGGACGTCCGTCTGACGCTCGACGCGATTGTCGTGCCGGGGGCCATGGTGAGCGGTCACGCCGTGTTCTCGGACGGGACCAAGGCGCGCTGGGTGATTGACCAGTACGGGCGTTTCGGGCTGGATCCCGAGACGAAGGGCTATCGCCCGTCACCGGAGGACATGCAGACGTTCCAAGCGTTACTGCGGGCGGAACTGCAGCGTAAGGGTTACATGTAAGGGGGGGGTATGAAGATCGGATTTCTAGGGGCGGGTAAAATGGCGGAGGCGATCGTGTCCACGCAGGTACAGATGGGGGGGGCGTCAGGTGTCGTCGCATGCGACATCTCGCCGGAGCGCCGCGATGCGATGGCGAAACAGTATGGGGTGGCGGTCACGGACTGCCCGGTCGAGACCGCGAAAAAATGCGGCGTGCTGGTGCTGGCGGTGAAACCGCAGGATCTCGATGCGCTGCTCGCGGACATCAAAAAGCACCTGACCGCCAAGCACCTGCTGATTTCGATCGCGGCGGGCAAGACGCTTGCGGCGCTCAAAAAAGCCGCAGGGACACAACCCCGTATAATCCGCGTGATGCCGAACCTCGCGCTGATGATACAGGAGGGGATGAGCGTGTATTGCGCCGCAACGAACGCGAAACCGGCGGACAAGCGGCTTGTCGCGCAACTGTTCGGCAGTGCGGGGGCGGTGCTGGAATTGCCGGAAAAGCACTTCGACGCGGTCACCGCGTTGAGCGGATCGGGGCCCGCGTTCATCGCGTACGTGATGGGTGCGATGATCGAGGCGGCAGTCGCGCTGAAGCTCCCTAGGGAGGAGGCGCGTCTGCTGGCGGAGCAGACGCTCATCGGCACGGGCATCTATTTGCAGAACACCGGACGCGACATCGGCGAGTTCATCCGCGCCGTCGCCTCGCCCAAAGGAACGACCGCCGCAGGGCTCGCCGTGCTGGAGAAGTCGAGCCTCAAGGCCATCCTCGCGAAGACACTCGCGGCGGCGGCGGTGCGTAGCGCCGCGTTACGATAACCAATCGCGTTCACTGTGGAAAATGAATCGGAGGATTCATGTGGTCATCAAATGACGCGAAGCATACGAATCCAAAAACATTCGCGAACATTCGTGTCATTCGATGACAAAATGAAACGGAGGATTTTTTTTCAAAACCTTTGTGTCCTTTGTGCCTTTGTGTGAGTCAACAAAACGGAGATTAAAATGAGATTGTTGGTCGTTATTGCTTTCTGCCTTATCAGTTCTGCGTTCGCGCATGCGCAGAAGCCCATCGTGTTCGTCTCGATCCCCCCCCAGCTGTGGCTGGCGAAACGCATCGCCGGGGACGCGGTGGAGATTCAGACATTGCTCCCCGCCGGCGCGAGCCCGCACACGTTCGAGCCGACGGCAAAGCAAATCACGAAACTCGCGGACGCATCGCTCGCGCTGACCCTCGGGCTGGAGTTTGAACGGTCGCTTGTGGCCCGGGCGCAGAAGCTGAACGCCAAGCTCGTTGTCGCCCCTGTTGACGCAGGGATCGAGAAACTCGGCGCGCATGCGCACCACAACCATGCGCTGGGGGGGGGGTGTACGTGCGGCGGGACTGACGGCGACCCGCACATCTGGCTCTCGCCCCGGGGCTATGCAGCGATGGCGTCGAACACGACGGCCGCGCTCGTCCACCTGTTACCCAAGGACAGCGAAACGTTTGCGGCGCGGCGTGACACGGTCGTGGGTGAAATCCAAACGATAGGTGCGGAGATGAAAGGCCTTCTCGAACAGGTGCCGGTCAAGACGTTTGTGGTCTATCACCCGTCGTGGACCTATTTTGCCGAGGATTACGGGTTGACGCTGCTGACCATCGAGCAGGACGGCAAGGCGCCTTCCGCAAAACATTTGGCGGCGCTCATTGCGGACGCCAAGGCGGGAAACGTGAAGGTTGTCATTTCTGAACCGCAATACAACAAGCGTCCTGCACAGACCGTCGCGAAGCAGATTGGCGCACGCGTCGAAATCCTGAACGCCCTGCAAGAAGACTGGCCCGCGTTGATGCGCGAGGCCGCCGCTGTGTTCAGGTAACGCATGGTTCTCCGCCAGTGTAATCGTCAGGGTTGATTTGCAAAACGGCAGTTCCCTTACCTGTTCCTGTGGTTTTGCCATCTGTTCCGCTCAGCGTAGAAAGACTCTAGACATATTTCTCCCCGTCCGGGCGTGCCGCGATCCGGCGCAACAATTTCTTGACTTGCTCGGAACGCTCCTTGGGGCAGATGAGCGTGGCGTTCTCGGAATGGACAACGACGAGGCCGCGCACACCGATGAGCGCGGTGAGACGGTCTTCGGACACGACGATGTTGTTCTGCGCCTCCATGATCTCGCAAGCCCCCACAATGACGTTACCCTCGATGTCTTCCGTGAAGTGTCCTGCCAAGGAGGGCCAGGAGCCCACGTCGTCCCAGCCGAACGCGCCGTGCGCCATGATGATGTTCCGCGCGTGCTCCATGACCGCGTAGTCAATGGAGATCGCCCGCAACGACGGGTAGGCCTGCCGCAGCAGGGCATCGAGCCCGCCGGGGGAATGCGACATCCCCGCCACCGACTCGCACAAGGAGGCGAGGTCTGGCGCGTGGGCGTTGAGCGTCTTGAACATCGTGTCCGTGCGCCAGATGAACATCCCGGCATTCCAAAAATAACGCCCGCTCTCGATATATCGTGCGGCGGTGTACGCGTCGGGTTTTTCGACGAAGCGTTCCGCCCGGTTGAACAACGTCACGGTGCGCGTGCTGTTCAGGGAGGGACCTGCCTCGATGTAGCCGAACCCCGTCGCGGCATAGGTTGGCTGGATGCCGATGGTGACAATCGCTTGCTCGTGATCGGCGACAGTGATGGCGTCCGAGAGGGTCTGCCGGAACGTCTCGACGTCGCTCATGAGCTGGTCGGCGGTGAGGATACAGACCACCCCCTCCGGGTCGCGCCCGTGGACCAGCCCGCACGCCACGGCGATGGCCGGCGCGGTGTCGCGCTTACAGGGCTCGCCGATGATGTTCGTGTGCGGGATGTTCCATGCGGCGGCGGCGGTATCCTCGAGCAGATGTTCGGCGGTGATGATGAAGATGCGCTCCGGCGGGATTAACCCGGCGAGACGTTCCACCGCGAGAGAAAGTAAGGGGCGCCCGCCGAAAAGCGAGATAAACTGTTTCGGGCGCGCCTTTGTACTGAGCGGCCAGAACCGCTCGCCACTGCCGCCTGCCAAAATCACTGCGTATGCGTTGCTCATAAAATCCTCCCTGAAGATACAGACCCCATCATACCAAAAACCGGATGCCGATTCAAATGCGGAATTCAAACATTTACACCTCTGCGATGTCCCGTCGCAACGCCGGAAAACCGTCGCGGCACGATACGCCAACCGCACGTTGAATGGCTGCCGACACGGAACAGCCTCTTCCTATCGCAACGTCGGTTCAGCGAGGCCTCCCGCAAGCTGGGCCTCGCCGCCCGCCTTCTCGTACACGCCGTAGAACTGGCACACGGAGTCGAGCCAGATGACGATGCGGCTCATCTCGTCGGGCGAGAGCTTCACGTCATGATGCCCCGCCTTCAGCATGGGATACAGTTTCGATGCCCTCGCGCCGAACTGCCCGGGGAAGGTACGGTAGAATTTGGGCGAGTTCCAGTTGCTGCCCGCACCATACGAGATAAACCCGAACGGTTCCGCAAGGGACAGGTAGGACGCGAAATAACGGGTCGGCAGGTTCATGTAGCTCCCCTTGGGGTTGAGCGTGACTTCGCCGTCCAAGCGCGGCGGCACCTTGTCGCCGACCTTGACTGCGGCGATCGTGTCGGCGTGGCAGCCGGCGCAGTGCTTGTCTAGCACGGGCTGGACGAGACGGGGGTAGCTGAAGGGGGTCGAACCTTCGGGACCGGG
>WRML01000062.1 GCA_009777165.1 Kiritimatiellota bacterium | reverse complement strand
ATCGGGTTCAACGCGAAGGACGTCGCCCGCCGTCATTCATTCCGGACGCTCGCGCGTGAGCAATTTGCCCGCGTCAAAACCGTGCTAGACATCATGTTCGGCGTCCGCCCGAGGTTTTACGGCGAGCGCATACCCATCTGCCCCGTTCAGGAGGGGCATGAGGAATGAGGTCATCCTCTTTCTATTTTCTCGTTCCTATTTGCCCGTAAGGTGTGTTATACTTTGTGCCTGTTTTTACGGATGAGCCAGGGGAGTTTTATGTTGTCGCGTACCACGAAGGAGCAGGAGAGCCAGCGCAGGAATGAGATCCGTTCGCGTTTGCTTGCCGTTGCACGGAAGACGGCGGAGGCCGCCGCGCAGGAGTATTCCGCGCCCGAGGGGCTGGATGAGGATACCGTCCAATCGCGGCGGGAGGAGTTCGGGCTGAACAAGATCACGCGGCAGCAGAAGGAGTCCCTTTTCAAACGCGTGTTTAAGGCGTTCATTGACCCGTTCACCAGTATCCTGCTGCTGCTGGCGTCGGTCTCGTTCGTGACGGACGTGGTGCTGGCGGACCCGGGGGAGAAGAGCGTGATGACGGTCGTCATCGTGCTGACGATGGTGATGATCAGCGGGTTCCTGCGGCTCATCCAGGAGACGCGCTCGGGTAGCGCGGCGGCGCGTCTGAGCGAGATGGTCAAGACGACCGCGACCGTCGAGCGGCGGTGGCCCGTGGAGGACGACGAGACATCCGACGAGCCGAGGACGGTCAGCGAGCGGCGGGAGGTCCAGCTGGAGGACATCGTCGTTGGGGATATCATCCACCTCTCGGCCGGTGACATGGTTCCGGCGGATGTGCGGGTGATCCGCGTGAAGGATATGTTCGTCAGCCAGGCGGCGCTCACGGGGGAGAGCGAGCCGCAGGAGAAGACCGCCGCGCCGTCGGACAAGGCGGAGCCGCTGGAGTGCCAGAACCTCGCGTTCATGGGGAGCAACGTCATCAGCGGGTCGGCGGTGGCGGTGGTGGTGGCGGTGGGGAACGAGACGCTGTTCGGCAGCATCGCCAAGTCGCTCAACACGCCGGCGGTGGTGACGAGCTTCGACAAGGGGGTCAACTCGGTCTCGTGGATTTTGATCCGCTTCATGCTGGTGATGGTGCCGGTGGTGCTGTTCCTGAACGGCTTCACCAAGGGCAACTGGATGGAGGCGCTCCTGTTCGCGATCACCATCGCGGTGGGCCTCACGCCGGAGATGTTGCCGATGATTGTGACGACGTGCCTGGCGAAGGGCGCGGTCGCGATGTCGAAGAAGAAGACCATCATCAAGCACCTGAACTCCATCCAGAACTTCGGCGCCATGGATGTGCTGTGCACGGACAAGACGGGGACGCTCACGCAGGACCGCGTGGTGCTGGAAATCCACATGGACGTGCTGGGCAATGTCGAGCCACGCGTGCTGTACCACGGCTTCCTCAACAGTTATTATCAGACGGGGCTGAAGAACCTCATTGACATCGCCATCATTGACAAGGCGAAGGACGAGATTGGCGGCGACAAGGAGCTTCAGCGTTTCACCGCGCTCTACGAGAAGGTGGACGAGATCCCGTTCGACTTCGAGCGCCGCCGCATGAGCGTGGTGGTGGCGAACAAGCAGGGCAAGACGCAGATGATCACCAAGGGCGCGGTCGAGGAGATGCTGGAGGTCTGCGCCTTTGTGGAGTACAAGGGCGAGGTCATCCCTCTCACGGATTCGCTCCGCATTGACATCCTCAACACGGTCGCACGGTTCAACGACGACGGGATGCGCGTCATCGCCGTCGCGCAGAAGAACGACCCCTCGCCCGTCGGCGCGTTCTCCGTCGCCGACGAGACGGACATGGTGCTTATCGGGTACCTCGCGCTGCTCGACCCGCCGAAGATCACCACCGAGCCTGCGATTCGCACGCTCAAGGAGTATGGCGTCTCCACGAAAGTGCTTACAGGCGACAACGACAAGGTCACGCGCTGTATCTGCAAGCAGGTCGGCCTCCAGGTGGACAACCTCCTGCTCGGCTCCGACATCGAGACCATGAACGACGCCGAACTCGCCAAGGCCGTCGAGACGACGAACGTCTTCGCCAAGCTCTCCCCCCAGCAGAAAGCGCGGATTGTCACGACGCTCCGCGCGAACGGTCACACCGTCGGCTACATGGGCGACGGCATCAACGACGCCTCCGCCATGAAAGCCGCGGACGTGGGCATCTCCGTGGACACCGCCGTTGACATCGCCAAGGAGTCCGCCGACATTATCCTGCTCGAAAAGGACCTGATGGTGCTGGAGAACGGTATCATCGAGGGACGCAAGACGTACGCGAACATGATCAAGTACGTCAAGATCACCGCAAGTTCCAACTTCGGTAATATGTTCTCCGTGCTGGTGGCGTGCGCGTTCCTGCCGTTCCTGCCCATGCTCCCCCTCCACCTGCTGATCCTGAACCTCATCTACGACATCTCCTGTACCGCGCTGCCGTGGGACAACGTGGATGTCGAGTACCTCCGCAAGCCGCGCAAATGGGACGCGTCATCCGTCGGCACCTTTATGCTGAAGATCGGGCCGACCAGCTCGGTGTTCGACATCACGACGTACCTGCTCATGTTCTTCCTCATCTGCCCGGGGCTTTGCGGCGGGAACTGGGCGACCATCAAGGACGACGCCGTGTTGCGGGCATCTTTCATCGCTATTTTCCAGGCGGGGTGGTTTGTCGAGTCCATGTGGTCACAGACGCTCGTGATCCACATGATCCGCACACCGAAGATCCCGATTCTCCAGAGCCGCGCGTCCTTCCCCGTCTTTGCCATCACGCTGCTCGGCATGGCCGCGCTGACGGCCATCCCGTTCACCGCGCTCGGCACGAGGTTTGGGCTGGCGCGTTTGCCCGGCGTTTACTTCGCTTGGCTCGCGCTGACCATCGTGTGCTACATGTTGCTCGCGCAATGGATGAAGCACCGCTACGTGAAACGTTATGGCGAATTGCTTTAGTCCGTCGTAACATTTAAATTTTCACATTTGGTTCCCCCCTTGCGCGGGATGGTCGGGAATTATGGAGTGCGGCGGCGATATGCGCCCCGACAGGGGAAACCCGCCGCACTCCAGAGGTTGCGTCTTCTCGACACAGGCGCGAGGGCTTTCAGCCTTTTGTGTCAACACGCCCTAACTGTAAGCCCGTGGGCGTACGATGTCCATGACGATAGAGTGAATTCACGTTAAAAGTGTTCCATTCTTACATCCCGTTAGGGATGTGTCTCTCGGTAGAAAAACGCCCTCCCCCCCATGTCCGCAGGAAAAGGGGCCCCCGTCGGCGCAGGCGCGGCCGATGGGGCACGGGATGCGCCTAAAAGAGGCATCCCGATGGGATGCCATGATTTTTTTACGTTCTCTTCTACCGAAAGAAACATCCCTGACGGGATGTTGTCACGGTATGACTTTAAAGTGATTTAGCTATAACCATCCTACGCCTGTAAAAATTCTTGGTAAATTCTTGTTGTTTCTACTTGATTTAGGGTCATCTGTTTTGCGATACTTCTATTTCCTCATGTATGGGAAGTGTCACAGGGGTGACACGTCAGGAGATGAGGCAAAACCGCTGGCGGTCCAGGATGGGCGGCCACACACAATTAGGATCTTCGTATGAGTGATGTACCTGTCGCAAACATCCGCAACTTTGTGATTCTCGGGCACAGTGGAAGCGGGAAAACAACACTGACCGACGCCATCGCGTTTAAGCTGGGACTGAATGATCGCCTCGGGTTGACCGTGAACGGTTCCAGCATCTCGGACACGTCGGACGAGGAGAAGAACAGGAAAATCACGATTTTCGCGAACGCGTTCACGGCAGAGCATACGGTGGACGGCAACCCCTACCGGCTGGTGTTCACGGATGCGCCGGGCTTCATGGATTTTTACGGGCAGGTGTTGGGCGCAATCCGCGCGGCGGATTTCGCGCTCGTCACGGTGGATGCCGTCTCGGGTGTTCAAGTGGGCACGCGCCGCGCGTGGAAGACCTGCAAGGACAATGGGATTTCGACCATCGCGTTCGCCATCACCGGGCTGGACAAGGAGAACGCCAGTTTCGAAAAGACGGTGGCATCCATCCGCGATGTCTTTGGCGTGAACTGCGTGCCGGTCACCGTGCCGCTCGACGCAACGACGGTCGCGGGCCTGCTGGACGCGAAGGATCTGCCCGAGGACTTCGAGGAGATTCGCACGGGCTTGGCGGAGGCCGCCGCCGAGACGGACGAGGCACTCATGGAGAAATATTTTGCGGAGGGGACGCTGTCCGCAGATGAGATCCGCAAGGGGTTGCGCGTCGGCATCAAGAGCGGGTCAGTGCACCCTATCTACAGCACCCAGCCGCTGAAGGACATTGGCCTCAACGAGATGCTTGCGAGCCTCTGCCAACTGCTGATTGCCCCCGGCGACCGCGCCTATCAGGATGCGGATGGCAACGCCATCAAGGTTGACCCGTCCGCACCGTTGGTGGCGCAGGTCTGGCGCACGTCCACGGACCCGTTCATGGGGCAGCTCAACTATGTGCGTATCGTCAGTGGGACGCTGACCCCCGGCATGGTGCTCCAGAACAACTCGACCGACAGCAAGGAGACGGTCTCGGCGATGTTGCAGATTGTCGGCAAGAAACAGACGACGCTTACCAAAGCGGAGCCGGGCGACATCGTCGCACTGCCGAAGCTCAAGAACACCAAGACGGGCAATACGCTGGCGGCGGCCGGTTGCGCCACGAAGGTGGTCAGTCTCGAATTCCCGCAGCCCGTGATGTTTATGGCGGTCACCCCCAAGACGCAGGCGGACGAGGACAAGCTCGGCACCGCCATCCACCGTATCTTGGATTCTGACCCCACGCTCCATTTCGAGAAGAGCACCGAGACCAAGGAGGTCATCCTTAAGGGGCTCGGTGATGTGCCCATCGACATTGCGGTGGCGCTGATGAAATCGCAGTCGAACGTGAGCGTGGACCTGTCCACGCCGAAGGTGCCGTACCGCGAGACCATCACGGCGAAGGGCGAAGGGCATTACCGCCACAAGAAGCAGTCCGGTGGCGCCGGGCAGTTCGGCGAGGTCTACCTGCGCGTCTTCCCGCGCCGTAGCGACGAGGAGGGCGAGTGGTTTATGGACAAGACCGTCGGCGGTTCCATCCCTGGCAACTTCATCCCGGCGGTCCTCAAGGGCGTCGAGGAAGGGAAGCTGGCGGGTTCCGTGGCGGGCTATCCCGTCCAAGGCATCAGTGTCGAGGTGTACGACGGTTCCTACCACGATGTGGACTCCAAGGAAATCGCCTTCAAGATTGCCGGGATGCGCGCGCTGCGCGACGGGATGTCCAAGGCAAAACCGGTGCTTCTGGAGCCGATCATGCGGTTGAAGATCATCATCCCCGAGGCGTTTATGGGTGCGATCAGCGGAGACCTGCCGAACAAGCGTGGGCGCGTCCTGGGTATGGAGGTGGAAGAGGGTGTGCAAACCATCAGTGCGGAGGCACCGATGGCGGAGTTGTTCAGGTACTCAGCGGAGCTGCGTTCCATCACAGGCGGGCAGGGGTCGTTCTCGATGGAGTTTGACCGTTACGACATTGTCCCCTCGAACGTGGCGCAGAAGATTATCGCCGAGGCCGCCAAGAACCGCACGGCGGATGCGGACGAATAGGCGCGTGTCGCATCAGGTGAAATGTATGCGGCCTGTAGTATGAACTCAAAAAAATACCTGATGGGAATTGACGTGGGCGGGTCGCACGTGACCGCCGCGATGATTGACGCGGAGTCGTTCGAGATGTTGCCGGGCAGCGAGAGGCGTCGGCACATTGACACGCACGGGGTGCCCGATGTGGTCTTGTCCGTGTTTGTGGAGGCGGCCCGCGCCAGCGCGGGCGCGCTGTGGGAGAACGTCGAAGGTATCGGGCTTGCGTTCCCGGGACCGTTCGATTACCTCAACGGGATCTGCCTCATCACGCCGGAACAGAACAAGTTCACGAAGTGCTACGGCGTGAACGTGAGGCAGGAGCTGGCGGCGCGTCTCGCGTTCGACAAGCCGATCACGTTCCTGAACGATGCGGCGGCGTTCGCCATCGGCGAGTATTTCGCGGGTGGCGCGAAAGGGTCGGCGCGCGCGCTCGTCATCACGCTCGGGACGGGCTTCGGCGCGTCGTTCCTCGCAGAGGGGCGCCCCGTCGTGACGGGGGGGCTGGTGCCGGAGGGCGGCGAGCTGTGGGATCAGCCGTTCAAGGATGGCATCGCGGATGACACTTTCTCCACGCGGGGTCTCCTCAAGGCGTGGAAGGACACGACGGGCGAGGAAGCGGCGGGCGTGAGGGAGATCGCGGAGGCGGCGCGATGTGGCGATGCGCGCGCGGCCGCAGTGTTCGACGCGTTCGGCGCGGATCTGGCGGTGTTCCTCGCGCCGTGGTTCGCGCGGTTCGGCGTGGACAGCCTCGTCGTCGGCGGCAACATCGCGAACGCGCTGGACCTCTTTGTGCTGGCGTTCGCGCAGGGGCTTCAGGCGTGTGAGGTGAACGAGGTCACGGTCAAGCCCTCCCTGCTCGGGGAGAACGCGCAGATCATCGGCGCGGCGCTCTCGCTGAAATAACGTTATGGTACCTGCATCAAATTGGCTCTTATACGGTACCTGGCTCGCGCACAACCCGGTTATGATTTTGGTGACGGATGTGTTGCTGGGGTTTCTCTGCGGCATCTGCGCCTACCTGCTGGGTGCAGTGCCGTTCGGGTTCCTCATCGCGCGGATGAGGGGCGTGGACATCCGCACGGTCGGAAGCGGCAACATCGGCGCGACGAACGTCTTCCGCTCCGTCAGTAAGCCATTAGGCATCCTCACGTTCGCGCTCGATGTGCTCAAGGGGTTCTGCGGCGTGTGGTTCATCCCGCCTGTGCTTGCGCAGTGGCTAGGTGGATCGTACTACGGCATGGTGCTCCCCCTGTACTGCGGCGTGATGGCAGTTGCAGGGCATAACTGGACATGTTTCCTTGGCTTCAGGGGGGGCAAGGGTATCGCGACGAGCGCGGGGGTACTCATCGGGTTGTCCCCGATTGGTATCGCCATCGCGCTGGGGATATGGGTCATCACGTTCATCACCACGCGTTATGTGTCGGTCGCATCCATCGTCGCCGCCGTCGCGCTGGGGGTGGCGGTGTGGCCCCTGCACTTGCGGGGGGAGGGGGTCTGGTTCGCGGCCGCGCTGACGCTCCTTGCGCTCGTCGCGATCTGGAAACACCGATCGAACATTGCCCGTCTCCGCGCCGGTACGGAGGCGCGTTTCACTTTCGGAAAGCGAAAAAAAGAGACCTGACATGCAGATGTGAAGATGAGGAATGGTGATGACTTCAAAAGAACGTGTGAACGCGGCGATAAAGCGCCAACCTGTTGACCGTGTCCCGATCTTCATGTGGTTTCATCCGGGGACGACGCGGCTGCTTGCGGATCTCCTGGAGATCCCCGCCTCCGAGGTGGGGGGGGTGATGGGTAATGACGTGTGCCAGCGGTGGGTGGCGCACAATCACGCCATGGAGGGGATCGTGCACGACCACGATGGCGAGGGACACACGGATTTCTGGGGGGTGGAGTGGGAGCGCGTGGACGGCTTCAACCAGACCACGCGCTACCCGTTGCGCGGCGCGGTACCCAGCGAGATTGACGCATATCAATTCCCGCACGACAAAATCCCGACCCTGCTCAGCAACATGGACGCGCTCACCCCTGACGCCTCTCACTTCATCGGGTGCGACGTGTCGCCGTGCGCGTTCGAGTTCTGGGGCCGGTTGTTCGGCATGGAGGACGCGATGTATCAGGTCGCGGATGCCTCGCCGGAGTTCCTGCGCTTCGTGAGGCGCTCGACGGATTTCATAGTCGAGCTTTCGGAGGGGGCCTGCCAACGTTATGCGCTGGACTGGTTCTGGACAGGTGATGACGTGGGGGGGCAGCGCGGCATGATGATGGGGCCCGAGATGTGGCGTGACCTTATCAGGCCGGAGCTGGCGCGGGTCTTCGACGTCGGCCGTCGGCACGGGCTCCCCATCGCCTACCACTCGTGCGGCGGCATCCGCCCGATCATCCCGGACTTGATCGAGATGGGGCTGGATGTGCTCAACCCCATCCAGTGCGACTGCCCGGGGATGGACGCGGCGGAACTCAAAAAGGATTTCGGGAAACACCTCACGTTCATGGGGGGGGTGGACACGATCGGCCTATTGCCGAACGCTTCTGCCGATGAGGTGCGCAAAGCCACGCGTGCGCTGATTGACTGCATGACCGCCGACGGGGGGGGGTACATCCTCGCCGCGTCGCATACCGTCGCGCCCGAGACCCCCCCCGACAACATCTTCGCCATGTACCACGAGGCCGGCATGACCCGCGAGGCCATCTTCGACGCGGCAGCGGATTTGCGGGAAAAGGTAGCCTGTGGCAAATAAAAACGGAGGATTCATGTGGTCATCGAATGACGCGAATAAAGCGAATCAGAAAAACAGTTGCGAACATTCGTGTCATTCGATGACAAAATGAAACGGAATTCTTTTTATGACGTCAAACGACCGCGTGAGACAGATGCTTGCGTTCAAACCCGTGGACATCCCGGCGCTCGAATGTGACATCAACCCCGTCGGGCTGTACGAGCACGGCGAGGGGGCCCGCGAGCTGCTGAAGACCTGTCCGGGCGATTTCAACCCCGTCAGCGAGAGTGCGTTCCTCGACAAGCCGGGGGGGGAGGTCTTCTGCCCGGACGGGCGTGCGTGGCTGCCCCGGGCCGAGGACTTCGATGCGGGGGGGGGCTTCGACAGGCGGTTCACGGACGCATGGGGGGTCGGGTGGCGGTACCGCATCTTCGGCGTCCAGGGGTATCCCTGCTTCCACCCCGTCACGGACTGGGCGGACGCGTCCCCCCCCTTCCCGCAACTGACGGACCCCCCGTTCGATGCCGTGCGGAACGACGTTGCCGCCAAACACGCGCAGGGCCTCTACGCAAAGGTCGGATGGGTCAACTACTTCGAGCGGTCGTATGCGCTGCGCAACTACGAGGACGTGCTGATGGACATTGCGATGATGGACGACGGTTTCCTACGCTTCACAGAGCGGATGCACGCGTACAACATCGGGCTTGTCGGGCGTTGGCTGGAGACGGGCGCGGATGCCATCCAGTTCGCCGACGACTTCGGCACGCAATCGTCGCTGCTGATTTCTCGCGACGCGTTCCGCGCCATCTACCTGCCCCTGTTCAAGGAGCTTGTGTGCATGGTGCA
>WRML01000061.1 GCA_009777165.1 Kiritimatiellota bacterium | reverse complement strand
ATTGTGCGTCCCATACGTAGGGCGTTGCCCTACGCTAATATGCGCAAGGCTTTCAGCCTTCACGGCTCGCGGGGACGCTCGCCCTCCATTTATTGACGGGCTTTCAGCCTTTTGTGTGAACACGCCCTAACGCGCAATTTGGGTGTTCCGCGCGATCGCCTCTGCCAGCGTCCGGTCAATGCCTGGCACGGCGTCAATCTCCTCGACGGTCGCCTTGGACAGCCGGGAGACGGAACCGAAGCGTTTGAGCAGCGCGGCCTTGCGGACGGCGCCAATCCCGGGGATGTCGTCGAGCACGGACTCGCGGATGATGCGGCCGCGCAAGCGGCGATGGTAGTCGAGCGCGAAACGGTGCGCCTCGTCGCGCAGGCGCGTCAATACCTTCCGCGCCTTCGACTCTGGCGGCAACTGTAGCGGGGCGCCGTCGCCGGTGACGATTTCCTCGAAGCGTTCGGCAAGCCCGACGCTCGGCACATGACCCAGCCCCAGTGCCGCAAGCTCCGCGCGCGCCGCGCCAAGCTGCGTGACACCACCGTCAACCAGCACCAGCCCGGGGAGGGGCCTGCCCTCGCCGAGCACACGCGTGTAGCGGCGGCGAATGACCTCCGCCATCGAGCGGGGGTCGTCCGCGCCCTCCACGGTCCGGATGCGGAAGCGGCGGTAGAAGCGGCGGTCGGGCAGCCCGTTCACCGCCACCACCATGCTCGCGACGGAGTGTGTGCCGAACAGGTTCGAGATGTCGAACGCCTCGATGAGCGCGGGGGGGGACGGCAGGCCAATCACCTGCTGGAGTTCGCGCACCCCCCCCCGCGCGTCCGCCTCGCGCATCTCCGGGGTTGACAGGCAAACCCGTCGGCGTTGCTTCACCATCTCGCACAGCGCGAGCCACGTGTCGCGCAGGAGGGCGGCCTTCTCGAAATCCCGCGCGCGCGCTGCCGCCTCCATCTGCGCCTTGACCTCCTCGATGATGCCCAGACGCTCGCCGCGCAAAAATGCGCACGCCTCGTCGAAGCGCATGCGGTACTCCTCGGGGGTCACGCGCGCGACGCATGGCGCGGAACAGAACCGGACGATGTCGTTGATGCAGTGCTTGTACGTTTCCGCGCCCGGGACAATCGGCGTGCACTTGCGCAGCCCGAAGCGCTTCTCCGTGAAATCCAACACCGTGCGGACCACCGAACCGGACGGGAAGGGCCCTAGGTAGAACGCGTGGTCATCGCGCATGATACGGCAGGTCGTGATACGCGGGACCGGTTCACGGGGGTCGGCACGTAAGGCAGAAAAGCGCTTGTCGTCGCGCAGCAGGATATTGAAACGCGGATGATACTGCTTGATGAGGGTACTCTCCATGAGCAGCGCCTCGGTGTCGTTCCGCACGGGGACAACCTCCAGATTCGCCACGCTGTGGATGAGGCTCCGTAATTTCGGAGGGGCGGTCCGTACCGTCGAATCGCGGAAATAACTCTGTACCCGCTTCCGTAGCGACACCGCCTTTCCGACATAGATAATCGTTCCCTTGCGGTCACGCATCAGGTAGCAACCCGGCTTGTCAGGCAAGGCATTCAATTTTTCACGCACGAGCGGAGGCACATTCATCATTACCACAATACCGTGACGGCGCACCGGAGTCAATAGATAAAGTGTTGGGGAAAGGATACAGGGATTATTGTGTGACCCTCTGGCGTGCGGCGGCGAGCCCCAGCACTCCAGAGGTCGCTCCCCCCTCCCCCTCAACTTCTCAACTTCTCAACTCTTTAACTCCTATAGTTAATTCAGTTGAAAACCATTCCATTTTTAACCACAATGGACACAATGGTTTTCACAATAGACACAAAGGATACAAGAGGGAATCGTGTCCATTGTGCATTCCATTGTGTCTATTGTGGTTAAAAAGCGTATCGCGACAACATCTCGTCAAGGGATGTCAGAATGGATCACTTTTAAAATTAATTCACTATAGTCTGTCCGAAACTGGCGCCAAAGGTGAAGGTGAAGAGGCCGTCGAAGGTCGATCGCTATGGAGTGCGGTGGTTTGCCACCGCGTTTATCGCAGGGGCAGGTCCCTGCGTCACGCGGG
Organism: Kiritimatiellota bacterium; assembly: GCA_009777165.1. GTDB lineage: Bacteria > Verrucomicrobiota > Kiritimatiellia > RFP12 > UBA1067 > WRJS01. The sequence continues at coordinate 7,250 of WRML01000061.1, read as the reverse complement.
GTCTGTATGCGCCCCCACAGGGCCCCCCCCTATGGCGCATCGGTTTTCGCGACACGACACGGAAATGGCAAATTTTTTTTCCGTTTCCGCGAAAAAAACACTACCCAAGCGGGGGACACTGTGATAACATATGCGTCATGAAATTGAAAAAACCTATAGACCAAATGGGTGCTGATGAGGGTAAGACGGGCGGCGCGTTCATTTCGTCGCGCCTGCGGAACCCGGAGGCGGAAATCGCGGTAATGAGGTCGAAGCCGGATATCGTCGGAGGCGTCTTCGCGATTGTCGCCACGATCCTGATGCTGATGACCGCGATTGTGACTTACCTGAATTGGGACGCGCTTGGGATACAACGGTGACGTTGGCCGGTTGGGGCGCCCCTTGCGGGGGGGCCGGGCCGGGGCGAAATCTCGCGGGCCTAACGGAGGCATGACGTGATCTCGATGGTGCGCAGATGGCACTGGCGTCTGCGGAATCTTTTTTATTTGGCGCCTGCCGCGATTCATCTGGTGGCAGTGTGCTTTTTTATTTTTGCCGTCCAGCGTGTCTCGGCGCGGGTGATGTTCGCGTGGGGGTACTGGGGGGTGGAGTATTCTTACGCCGATGCGGTCCAGAGGTGTTTCGCGCTGAACTGGAGCCTGCTGAGGGCCGGGTTCTTCTGGCAGCCACTCACCTACGCGTTCCTGCACGGGGGGTGGTGGCACCTGATCATGAACATGCTGGCGGTCATGTTGTTCGGCGCGGGCGTGGAGGCGGAGATCGGGGCGAAACGCTTCCTGCGGGTTTTCTTCTTCGGGAGCGTCGTGGTGGGGCTGGGGTGGTTGGGGCTGCTGGCGCTGATGCCGTACCTGCCCCCCATCGAAACGCTCGCGCAGTGGGTGCCCCCCCTCGTCCGCCGCTGGCTGCCGTTCGCCTCCACGCGCGAGGCGTTGGACACGGCGATGTGCGTGGGCGCGTCGGGGGGGGTGTTCGCGCTCATCGGCGCGTACGCGGCGATGTTCCCCAAACGGATCGTGTACCTGATCCTCCCCTTCCCCATCAAGATGCGGGCACGCACCCTTGCAATCATCTTGGGGGTCATGACCGTTGCCGAGGCGATCGCGATCCAGTCGAACGTGGCATACGCCGCGCACCTGGCGGGCGGGTTGGCAGGCTATTTCTATGGCGTGGTGTTGCGGCGCAAGGGATTTAATGATTCGGCGTGGGAAGAGGAGCAGTGACGATGACGGGCCTTACAGACGTGATGAATGACGTGCGCGCGGCCGAGTGCGTGAGCGCGGCGTTGCGCGAGGATGTCGGGGGGGGGGACGCGACAACGGCGGCGCTGGTTGACACGTCCATCCGGGCGACGGGCGAAATCCTCGCGCGGGAACCCTGCCGGGTCGCGGGCGCGACGGTTGCCAAGCGCGTGTTCGAGACGGTTGACCCGGGGCTGGAAATCGAGATCGCCGTCCCCGACGGGTGCGATGCCGCGAGGGGGGCCCCCGTGCTGACGGTGCGCGGGTGCGCCGCCTCGATCCTGGTCGCGGAACGCACCGCGCTCAATTTCATGCAACGGATGTGCGGCGTCGCGACGCTGACCGCGCGTTTCGTGGAGGCGGTCCGCGAGTACGGCACGTGCATCCTCGACACGCGTAAGACCACGCCCAACCTGCGGCTGTTCGAGAAATATGCCGTGCGATGCGGGGGGGGGGAGAACCACCGCTTCGGACTCTACGACCGCATCCTGATGAAGGACAACCACCGCCGTCTCTGGAAGGGAGGGGATGCGGACCGCCTCGACTTGGCAGTCGAGGCCGCGCGGAAAGCCTATCCGAAGCTGGCGGTTGAGGTCGAGGTCGAAAGCGTCGAGGAATGCCGGAGCGCGTTGCGGGCGCGTCCCGAATGGATCATGCTCGACAACATGGACTGCGAGACGATGCGCGCGTGCGTCGCGCTGTGCAGGGGCATCGCGCTGACGGAGGCCTCGGGCGGCATCACGTTCGACCGTGCGCGCGAAGTCGCCGCGACGGGTGTGGACGCCATCTCGCTCGGTTGCCTCACGCATTCCGCAGGGTCCGTGGACTTGTCGCTGGAATGGAAGACGGAATGAAAATCGTTGTTGTTGATGTCGGGAACACCTCGACAGGCATCGGGCTGTACGACGGGAAAAAGGTTTCGCGGGTGACGCACATCAAGGGCGGCATCGTGAAGCAGCCGGAGGCGTGTGCGGAGGCGGTGCGGAAAGCCGCGAGGGGGATGGTCAACGGCGCGGCACTGGGCTCTGTCGTGCCGCAGGTCAACCCGCGCTGGAAAAAACGGATCCGCGACGAGCTCGGTTGCGGGGTGCGGGTGGTCCATGCGGGATTGCCAATGGATGTGACGATTGACTATCCCGCGCCGGAGACGATTGGCGCGGACCGTCTCGCGAACGCCTGCGGCGGTGTGCGGCGTTACGGCGCCCCCCTGATTGTGGCGGATTTCGGGACCGCGCTGACGTTCGATGTCGTGACCAAAGATCTGCGTTACATCGGCGGCGTGATTACCCCCGGGTTGCCGCTGATGACGGACTACCTTTACGAGCGTACCGCGTTGCTCCCGCGCGTGGAGCTGACGGGCTCATGCCCCCCTATCGGCCGTTCGACTCAACAAGCCATGCGCATTGGCGCGCAGGTGGGGTACCGGGGTATGGTGCGCGAGATCGTCGCGTACCTGAAAGCGTGTCTTGGACTCGACTTCAAACTCGTTGCAACGGGCGGCTATGCCGGGTGGGCGTTGAAAGACTCCGGGATGCCGTTCACCATTGACGCGGAGTTGAGCCTCTTCGGGCTCGGCTGTATTTTTGAGACGACCTCATCATTGTTTGGATAAGACAGGCATACACTTATAGCTAAATCACTTTAAAGTCATACCGTGACAACATCCCGTCAGGGATGTTTCTTTCGGTAGAAGAGAACGCAAAAAGCCGCAATTCGGGCTTGTGCCAGATAGCGGATTAGGATATGATTTTTCTCTACTTAATTTGGAGGAAGTATGAGGAGGCTTGTTTTATTAGGTGTGGTCGCGTGGGCGGGGTTCGCGCCTGCGCAGATGGAGTTGCGCGTGAGGCCGTTCGTGCAGATCGTCGGCGACAATCAGATGGGCGTGAGCTGGCTGGTCTCGGGCAACGCGTTCGGGGAGGCGCGGTGGAGGCAGCAGGGGGAGGAGTGGTTAAAGGCGTATTATGCCGTTGACGGTCTGCGCGAGGCGAATACGCCTATCCAGCGCGCGCGGATATCGGGTTACGATCCCGCACTGCCGCTGGACATCCAGACGGTCTCGATGGAAATGCGCTCGTTCGGAGTGTACCGCGCCCCGGCGTACGGGAAGACCGTGACGAGCCAGCCCGCGCGGGTCTCGGCACTGGTGAGCGCAGAAGGGGAGACATCCTTCGCGGTGTTCACGGACGTCCACAGCCGGACGAACTGTTACCCGTTGTTACTCCCGAAGCTGGGCGAGGGGCTGCGGTTTATTGTCCTTGCCGGGGATAACCTCAATGATCCGCCGACGGAACAGAAGGCGGTGGAAGATCTATTCGGGCCGATGGCATGGTTCACGGAGCAGGGGTTTGCGTGCCTGTTCATGCGTGGCAACCACGAGACGCGTGGCGCGTTCGCGCGGCACCTGAGAAACTATCTCGTATTGCCGGACGACAGGTATTACGGTGCGATGACGCTCGGGCCGCTACGCCTCGTCTGGCTCGACTGTGGAGAGGACAAGGTGGACGGGCATAAGGAGTATTACGGCCTGAATGACTTCGAGCCATACATGGGGGCACAGCTCGAATGGCTGAAACGGGAGGTCCAGGGCGAAGCGTTCATACGCGCGCAGTGGCGTGTCGTCGTCGTTCACATCCCGCCGAAATGGCGCGAGGGGAGGGAGTGGGAAGGAACGTATCGGATGAACGCCGAGTTCGCGCCTGTGCTGAACCGGGCCGGGGCGACGGCCATGATCTGCGGGCACACGCACAAGCCGGAACTTCAGCCGCCGTCGGAGAAAGAGGACTACGGTTTCCGGGGCCCCGTCTTCATCGGCGGTAGCTGGCCAGCCGAGAAGCAGGTCATCACGCGCGTGGACGTACGGAGGGACCAGTTGAAGATCACAATGATACGGGCAGACGGCTCGGTTTTCGCGGAGCAGACGTGGCCGCGGAAGTAAGGCATGATTTATTTTGTTCGCACTTCGCGTTCGCGTTTTTTCGCGTTTTTTTTCATTTTTCCACTTGCATCTCTGCATGAAACCTGATAAAACTATTTTTTTATTCCATCAGTAATATGATTTTCAGAGACAATAACGTTAATAGACTAAATAACCGGCTCGGCTCGGCTCGGCTCGGCTCGGCTCGGCTCGGCTCGGCTCGGCTCGGCTCGGCTCGGCTCGGCTCGGCTCGGCTCGGCTCGGCTCGGCTCGGCTCGGCAATAGCCTAAGCCTTGATTCTATATTATCACTAAAGTTTGCCGTCAAGCAATTCTTTTCGCATCCTTGGTTTCCTTGGTTTCCGTATCCTTGGTTTCATGTGGATATAACTTTGACACGTATACGGACGAGGATTGGAGGAACGTTTAGTTTTTTATGTTGTTGCAATTTGTCATAAACGGTCTGATCACGGGCATCCTGTACAGCCTGGCGGCGGTGGGGTTTGCCATCGCGTATAACACGACGCATGTGTTCCACATCGCGGCGGCGGCGGTGTACACGGCGGCGGCGTATTGCTTTTTCTTCGCGGTGCGAACCGTTGGAATGCCCGTGTGGGCCGCGGCGGGGGTGGCGCTGGCGTTCGCGGCGGCACTCAACTTGGCCTGCGAGGTGGCCGTGTACCGTCCGCTCAACCAGCGCAAGGCCGCACATTCCGTGGTGATGATCGCCTCCATCGGGGTGCTCGCGGTCATCCTCAACCTCGTGGCCATGCTCTTCGGTAATGAGACGAAAATCATTGACAACACCATCCAGCCCGCGATCCGCTGGGGGTCGCTGATCCTCTCGCGGCCCCAGGCGTTCCAGCTCGGGCTCGGGATCGCGGCGCTGGCGGCGTTCGCAGTGTTCCTGCGTTTCACCTCCTTCGGCCTGAAGGCCCGCGCGTTTGGCAATGACCCGGCCTTGTTCGCGTTGTTCGGGTTCGGCGACGCCTCGACGCGCATGGGCGCGTATGCCATCGGCGGCGTGTTTCTGGGCGCGGCGTCGTGCCTCTCCGCGTATGACGTGGGGATGTCGCCGCACTCGGGAATGCCGGTCCTGATCAACGCGCTGGTCGCCATGATCATCGGGGGGATCGGCCGCTTCACGGCGTGCATCGCGGGGGGCATCCTGCTGGGCATCCTCCAGGCGCTGGCAGTGTGGAGGTTCGCGGCCAACTGGCAGCCCGCCGTGACGTTCAGCCTGTTGCTCGTGTTCCTCTTTTTCCGTCCGCAAGGACTTTTTGGGTACAAGAAACGAATCGTCTGACCATGACCTACCTGCTCCATATCGCCATCATGGCAAACCTCTACATCCTGCTGGTTCTCGCGGCGAACCTCCCGGCGGGCCGGGTGGGTTTGCTCTCGCTGTGCCAAGCGGCGTTTTACGGCATCGGGGCGTACCTCGCGGCGTTTTTCCTGATCCAGTTCCAGCTGCCCTTCGTCATGGTCGCGGGGGCGGTCATGCTGGCCGCGGCGCTGGTCAGCCTTTTGGTGTCGTATGCCTCAATCAAGCTGAAGGGCGACTACTTTGTCCTTGCCACGCTGGGATTCCAGATGCTGGTGTTCACGCTCCTTTACAACTGGATTTCCGTCACGCGCGGGCCCTACGGTATCAGCGGAATCCCGGGGGTCCAGTTGTTCGGGTGGGGCTTTGGGAAGCTCTCTGGCGTGGGCGGCTATTTTGTGTTTTCGACGGTTCTTTCCGTGGCCGCCGCGACCCTGTTTGTCCATCTCAAACGCTCCCCGTTCGGGTCCCTGACCCAGGCGGTGCGCGACGACGAGACCGCTCTTGCCGCGCTCGGCCGCAACCCCGACCGCATAAAATTCCAGTCGTTTTTCATCTCCGCCGCGTTCTCCGCGCTCGCGGGGCTGCTCTACGCCTCCTACATCGGTTACATTGACCCCACCTCCTTCACGCTCGACGAGAGCATCTTCATCCTGAGCGCCCTGTTCATCGGCGGGGTGGGCAACGTGGCTGGTCCGGTCGCCGGCGCGTTGTTCGTGGTCATCCTGCCCGAGGTCCTCCGGTTTGTCGGACTGCCCGACGCCGTTGCCGCGAACCTCCGCCAAATCATCTACGGCCTCGCCCTTGTGCTGACCATGTTCCTGCGTCCGCAGGGACTTTTCGGAGAAGCGGAGGTGGCGAAATGAACGACGCGCTCCTCTCCATCCGCGACATCTCGCTGGCTTTCGCCTCCGACGGCGTTGGCGGCAAGGCGTTCCAGATTTTGGACAACCTGTCCCTCGACATCCCCCGTGGACAGGTCACCGCCATGGTCGGCGGAAACGGCGCGGGCAAGACCACGCTCTTCAACATACTTTCCGGCTTCCAACGCGCGGACGCTGGCACCGTCCAGTTCGACGGCCGGCGCATGGACACGCTTCTGCCCGACCGCATCGCCCGTCTGGGCATCGGCCGTCTCTTCCAAGGCCGCCAGCTTTTCTCCTCCCTCACCCTCCTCGAAAATTTTTCGCTCGCCCACGACGACGCCACGGGGGAGTTTCCCTTCTCCACCCTGTTCTCCCCGGCTGCGCTCCGCCGCACCATGGCCGCCAAAGAGACACGCGCCTGCGCCATTCTTTCCGAACTCTTTGGCGAGGATTGCCCATACCTCGACAGGCTCCACGCGCCCGTCGGTGCCTTGTCGTTTGGCGAACAACGCCTGCTCTCCTTGGCGCGTCTACTCATGTCCGATGCCACGCGCCTCATCCTCCTCGACGAACCCACCGCCGGCGTCAACCCCGCTGTCTGCGAGACCATCGCCGACATCATCCGACGCATGGTCCGCGACCACGGCCAGACCGTGTTCCTCATTGAACACAACATGCCCTTTGTCCGCGAGGTCGCCTCCCAGTGCGCCTACATGACCGGGGGCAAAATCGCGGCCGTCGGTGCCCCCGCCGAGATTTTGGATTCCGCCGAAGTGAGGGCGAGCTATCTGGGATTGATGGACCCCGCAACGGAGGGAGATGCGTGAAAAGTAAACAGGTTCAAAAATTGGATTTTCCCCTTCACAAACACATGGAGGGCGAGGGTCCCCCCGCGCCGGCACCCGA
>WRML01000060.1 GCA_009777165.1 Kiritimatiellota bacterium | reverse complement strand
ACGCAGACGCCATGCTGACCTCCGTCATTAAGACTGTCACATCCGTCGTCCCATCGTAGTCCCGTAGTCCCGCCGTCCCGTCGTCGTCCCGTAGTCCCGTAGTCCCGTCGTCACGTCGTCACGTAGTCCCGTAGTCCCGTCGTCACGCCATCCCATCGTAGTCACGTCGTCACGTAGTCCCGTCGTCCCGCCGTCCCGTCGTAGTCCCGTCGTCACGTAGTCCCGTAGTCACGCCGTCCCGACAGCTCGACTACAGGACTACGTGACTACGGGACTACGACGGAACTACGACAATGATTTCCAATTGACAACCGCCCGGGAATCGTCAATACTATCCCGCACGGAAACCAACCATAAAGGAATCATGCTATGCGTAAACTGTTGTTCACCGCTCTCTTGGCCGCCGCCCTCTGCGCCACCGCGCAAGACGAGGCGGTTGTCGCGAAACCCGTCAAATACACCTGCGTCTTCTCCGAGCCAGACGCCGAGGGGCTATCTGGGAATGGCATCTGGGGCAATGGTACGGGCTGCCAAATTGACTACCTCGTCACACTTGACGGGATTACGGAGATTGACTCGAAATCCCTCACGGTCTTTTCCCTGACCACCCGGGATGGGAAAACGCTCCCCAAGGACTACCGCGGCCGCGGCTCGAAATGGAGCAAAGGACAAGGCATAGAGGTTGCCAACTCTCGGGCATCATCTCGCAATGGCAAGGGGGACACCACCATCTCGATCTTCGTCCCGACGGAAGAGCCGCTGACCGTCCCCGTCATCAACGGCACCCTTAACGTCAAGGTCGGGGGCGAGACCGCAACCCAGACCCTCACCTTCAAGACCGCCGACAACGGCGCGAAGCAGGAGGCCGGGCCTTTTACCTTTGCTGTCGGCGTGGATGCGGGTGACAACGATTTCAAGCGTCTGCACGATGCCGGTTTCCCGTTCGCTATTTCCATCACAGGCGACAGGAACCAGATCAAAAGCCTGACAATCGAAGATGCTGACGGCAAGGCGTTGCAAAACCGAGGCACGAGTAGTTATTCTGTTGGGAAGGGCAAACCCAAAACGACCTATAACTATTCCTCCGCACCGACAACCCCGGAGTTCTTCATCACCGTCACCTACTTCACCGACCTGCGCGACGTGCCTATCACCTTCGGGCAGATTGACGCCAAGCCGGAGAACATCGAGAAACAGCGCCCCCCCGAGTTTTTCTGGTAGGGCAGTGGTGAAAGTCAGAGGTCAGAGGGGACGCAGGAGACCGAAGGGACCTAAGGGACGAAAGAGTATTGCTGCCTCCCTTAGGTCCCCTCACAAATGAATTGTATCGGGGAGGCGGTTTGTATATACTATCATCTTTTCAAAAGCCATCGGAGGTAATTCATGAGTTGTCCGTATCAGTGCTCGCATGAGGTCGAGCAGATGTGCTGCGTCACGAAAGGCGCGGCGCACGGTCCGGCACCCGTCCCGGAAGAGGGCAAGTGGGTGCAGGTCAAGGAGGTCAAAGACATTTGCGGGCTCACGCACGGCGTGGGCTGGTGCGCGCCGCAGCAGGGGGCGTGCAAGCTGACCCTCAACGTCAAGGACGGCGTGATCCAGGAGTCGCTGATCGAGACGATCGGCTGCTCGGGCATGACGCACTCGGCGGCGATGGCTGCGGAGGTGCTGCCCGGAAAGACCGTCCTCGAGGCGCTCAACACGGACCTCGTGTGCGACGCCATCAACACGGCGATGCGCGAGCTGTTCCTGCAGATCGCCTACGGCCGCACGCAGAGCGCGTTCTCCGAGGGGGGGCTCCCCATCGGCGCGGGGCTGGAGGACCTCGGCAAGGGGCTCCGCTCGCAGGTCGGCACCATGTACAGCACCGCCCAGAAGGGCGTGCGCTACCTGGACATGGCCGAGGGCTACGTCAAGCGTCTCGCGCTGGACAAGAACGGCGAGGTCATCGGCTACGAGTTCATCCGTCTCGGGCAGTTCCTCGATCAGATCAAGAAGGGTACCGACCCCAAGGAGGCGCTGGAGAAGAACACCGCCACCTACGGCCGCTTCAAGGCCGAGGACGGCGCGGTGAAGTATATTGACCCCCGTCATGAATGACCTCTCGATTGCTCTCGAATGCAATCGAGGGCATTCGATCGCAATCGAAACTAAAAAAGGAAATTCCATTATGGCTCTCTTTGAAAGTTATTCACGCCGCATCAAGCAGATCAACGCGGTCTGCAAGCAATACGGCATCGCCGATCTCCCGGCCGCGCGCAAGCTGTGCCAGGACAAAGGCTTCGACCCCTACGAGATCTGCACGTCCATCCAGAACATCTGCTTCGAGAACGCGAAGTGGGCGTATGTGCTGGGCGCGGCCATCGCGATCAAGAAAGGTTGCAAGAAGGCCGCCGACGCCGCCGAGGCCATCGGCGAGGGCCTGCAGGCGTTCTGCATCCCCGGCTCCGTCGCGGCCGACCGCAGCGTGGGCATCGGGCACGGCAACCTCGCGGCCATGCTGCTGCGCGAGGAGACGAAGTGCTTCTGCTTCCTCGCCGGGCACGAGTCGTTCGCCGCGGCCGAGGGCGCGATCGGCATCGCGATGAAAGCGAACAAGGTCCGCAAGGCCCCCTTGCAGGTCATCCTCAACGGCCTGGGCAAGGACGCCGCCTACATCATCAGCCGCATCAACGGCTTCACCCACTGCGAGACCGCGTTCAACTACGCGACCGGCAAGGTGCGGGTCACGAAGAAGACCGCGTTCTCCAAGGGCCCCCGCGCGACCGTCCGCTGCTACGGCGTGGACGACGTGCGCGAGGGCGTCGCGGTCATGTGGCTCGAGGGCGTCGACGTGTCCATCACGGGCAACTCCACCAACCCCACGCGCTTCCAGCATCCCGTCGCCGGGACGTACAAGAAGGAGTGCGTGGAGAAGGGCAAGCGGTATTTCTCCGTCGCCTCCGGCGGCGGCACGGGCCGCACCCTGCACCCCGACAACATGGCCGCCGGCCCCGCCTCCTACGGCATGACCGACACCATGGGGCGGATGCACTCCGACGCGCAGTTCGCGGGTTCCTCGTCCGTCCCCGCGCACGTCGAGATGATGGGCTTCCTCGGCATGGGCAACAACCCGATGGTCGGCGCGACCGTCGCCGTCGCCGTGTCCATCGAGGAATGCAGCAGGAAGTAGCTGTTAGTTTCGAGTTGTTCGTTGTTAGTTTTTCGAAAGCCCTGCCGATCGGCAGGGTTGTTTGTGTAGGGACGTATTACCCAACCTTTGCGATGATGGAAATCATGTCGAAAAAAAAATCTGCAAAAAGCAAATTTTGTTGTTGACTGCCGCGATAAGATGAAGTAATGTTGTATCATTCAAGTGCCTAAAAGGTGTTTGGGTTTGTGTCCTAGTGCGACACCTCCCCCGTGATCGCAGGTGCAGGTTTCCTTCTGTACGGACACAAGGATTAAATATATGTCCTCCCTGGCGGTGGGTAAGAGCAAATGCTTTTACTCACCGTTTTTTTTTGCTATCCTTAGTCGCGTTTCTTGGAGGAAGACGAGTGATGGAGTTGTTCACAGGCAAAACAGTCATTTTGGCGAATGGCGCATTCCCGGCAGGCGATGTGCCGCTGAACGCTCTGCGCACGGCAAGACGCATCATCTGCTGTGACGGCGCGGCGGACAACCTGTTGGCAGATCGGCCCCCTTCCCCTTCACAGGTGAAGGGTGGGCTTGCGACGCACGACAGGGCAGTTTCCTCGCCGAGCCTCGAGCCCTCGTGGATTGTCGGCGACGGCGACAGCGTGTCATCCGCGACGCGCGCGCGTTTCGCGGACCGATGCCGCTTCGTGGCGGAACAGGATACGAACGATTTGACAAAGGCGTTCCGCTTTTGCGTTTCGCAAGGATGGAGAGACTTGATTGTCCTCGGCGCGACAGGCAACCGCGAGGATCATACGCTCGGCAATCTTTCCTTGCTGGCTGATTTTGCACATGAAGCGGATGTGCGGGCACTGACGGACTCCGGTTTTTTCACGCCGCTGATTGCACCAGCGCAACTTGAATCCGTTGCGGGGCAGCAGGTGTCGCTGATCGCCTGTGACGGTGGAATGCGTGTGAGTGCGGAGGGGTTGAAATATCCTGTCCGTGAACTGGCGCTGTCACGCTGGTGGCAGGGGACACTGAACGAGGCGTGCGGCGCGTCGTTCAATGTGTCGTTTGAAAAAGGGACGTTGCTGGTGTTTCAGACGTATGAGCATGGCGAGTGGTGAGGTGAGTGGCGAGAACGCAGAGATGGATTTTTCCCCCACAAGAACACAAGCAGGTGTGTCGTCTACACCGCCGGCTGAAAGGCATTCGCTCAGCCTGCGCGTCGGAGCCGCCGCCCCCCCCCTGGAAAAAAAATGATTTTTTTTTAAATTTCCTGTTGACAGGCGCGGCGCGGTTGTGGTAAATTGCCCGTCCTTTCCCGCACACCAGGGGGCACGCCCCCGGGGAGGCGCGGGGGGGATTGCTCTTTGAGAACTGTATCTCAGGCGCACCCCGGCGACGGGGCGACGGCCGCAAGGCCGGCCCGGCGGGGGTGCGGGAAGACAGAAAATTATGCTTGTGCCGGAGGACGGCCGACGATCAAGGTTTACAGCGCGGGGCGGCGCGAGCCGCCCGCGCGAGGATTTTTATCTGAGAGTTTGATTCTGGCTCAGAACGAACGCTGGCAGCGTGGATTAGGCATGCAAGTCGAGCGGGCGCGGGCGGTAGCGATGCTGCCCGCGCCAGCGGCGGAAGGGCGAGGAGCACGTGGGCAACCTGCCCGCGGGGCGGGTACAACCCCCGGAAACGGGGGCTGATACCGGATGAGGCGGGGCGGCGCATGCCGCCCCTGCCAAAGGGGGCCGCGAGGCCCCCCCCGGCGGAGGGGCCCGCGCACCATCAGCTAGACGGCGGGGTGACGGCCCACCGTGGCTTATACGGTTAGCTGGCCTGAGAGGGTGGCCAGCCGCACTGGGACTGAGACACTGCCCAGACTCCTACGGGGGGCTGCAGTCGAGGATCATTCGCAATGGGGGGAACCCTGACGATGCGACGCTGCGTGGAGGACGAAGGCCCCCGGGCCGTAAACTCCTGTCATGGGGGGCGAGAGGCGGGCGCGGACAATGCGCGCCGCCGCGACGGTACCCCAAGAGGAAGCCACGGCTAACTCTGTGCCAGCAGCCGCGGTAATACAGAGGTGGCGAGCGTTGTTCGGATTTACTGGGCGTAAAGGGCGCGTAGGCGGCCGCGTGTGCGGGGTGTGAAATCCCGGGGCTCAACCCCGGAAGCGCGCCCCGAACTGCGCGGCTCGAGCACGGGAGGGGGTGCCGGAACGCAGGGTGTAGCGGTGAAATGCGTTGATATCCTGCAGAACACCGGTGGCGAAGGCGGGCACCTGGGACGTGGCTGACGCTGAGGCGCGAAAGCGGGGGGAGCAAACAGGATTAGATACCCTGGTAGTCCCCGCCCTAAACGGTGCGCACTTGGCGCGGGGGGCTTTCACCCCCCCCGCGCCGGAGCTAACGCGTTAAGTGCGCCGCCTGGGGAGTACGGCCGCAAGGCTAAAACTCAAAGAAATTGACGGGGGCCCGCACAAGCAGAGGAGCATGTGGCTTAATTCGATGCAACGCGAAGAACCTTACCGGGGCTTGACATGGGACTGCAAGGCCGATGAAAGTCGGTTTCCTCCGAGGGTGTCCCACAGGTGCTGCATGGCTGTCGTCAGTTCGTGCCGTGAGGTGTTTGGTTAAGTCCAGCAACGAACGCAACCCCTGCGCCGTGTTGCCATCGCGTAAAGGCGGGCACTCGCGGCGGACCGCCCGTTCACACGGGAGGAAGGTGGGGACGACGTCAAGTCAGTATGGCCCTTACGCCCCGGGCCGCACACGTGCTACAATGGCGGGCACAGAGGGAAGCGAGGCCGCGAGGCGGAGCCAACCCCCAAAACCCGCCCCAGTTCGGATCGCGGTCTGCAACCCGACCGCGTGAAGCCGGATTTGCTAGTAACGGCGCATCAGCCACGGCGCCGTGAATACGTTCCCGGGCCTTGTACACACCGCCCGTCACATCACGAAAGCCTTCTGCACCCGAAGGCGGCCAGCCGACCCGCGAGGGGGGCGCCCGCCGAAGGTGTGGGCGGTGATTGGGATGAAGTCGTAACAAGGTAACCGTTGGGGAACCAGCGGTTGGATCACCTCCTTTCTGAGGAGACAGGCCGCGCCGCGAGGCGCAGGCCGAGGTGGAGCGGCGTCCGGCCAATTGAAAATTGACAATTGAAAATTGAAAATGGACAATTGACGATGGGCGCAGGCATGAGGAGTAGGTCTTCCCGCACCCCCCCCGGGCCGCGGCGCGGCCCCGCGGGGGCATAGCTCAGTTGGCAGAGCGCCAGCTTTGCAAGCTGGATGCCGCCGGTTCGAGCCCGGCTGCCTCCACCATCCCGCCTACGGCAGGATGGTGGAATTGACAATTGAAAATTGAAAATGTACAATTGGAGATGCGTTGTCAATTGCACATTGTCAATTGTCAATTTTCAATTGTCAATTGGTTGACCCGGGCGTGTAGCTCAGGTGGTTAGAGCGCGTCCCTGATAAGGACGAGGCCGCCGGTTCGAGTCCAGCCACGCCCACCATATGCGCCTGAGAGCACGATTTCCCGCCTGCGGGCGGGGGGGTCTTTGAAAACCGAATAGTCTGGGAACAGAGGAAGAGAAGTAGAGAGAGGGAAGACTGCAACGTGGCGCGGCCGGGACGCACCGGCCAAGCGCATACGGGCGCACGGCGGATGCCTTGGCATCGCGAGGCGACGAAGGACGCGGCAAGCCGCGATAGTCCCCGGGGAGCGGCACACACGCTTTGATCCGGGGGTCTCCGAATGGGGCAACCCCCCGCCCTTCATGGGGCGGGACCGCCGGCCGAACACATAGGCCGGCGGGGCGACACGCGGGGAAGTGAAACATCTCAGTACCCGCAGGAAGAGAAAACAAAAGTGATTGCGCAAGTAGCGGCGAGCGAACGCGCAGGAGCCTAAACCGGGGCGCTCGCGCCCCGGGGTCGAGGGACCGGGGCAGGGGCACGCGAGGGGGGAGGCGAACGGGCTGGAAAGCCCGGCGGCACAGGGTGAGAGCCCCGTAGCCGGACCCCCCGGCGCGGCCCTCCGGTATCCCGAGTAGGGCGGGGCACGCGAAACCCAGCCCGAATCAGGGGGGCCCACCCCCCAAGGCTAAACACTCCGCGATGACCGATAGTGGACAAGTACCGCGAGGGAAAGGCGAAAAGAACCCCGGGAGGGGAGTGAAAGAGACCTGAAACCGTGCGCCCACAAAGCTATGGGAGCCCGCTTCGGCGGGTGACCGTTTGCCTTTTGCATAATGAGCCCGCGAGTCACCCCGCGCGGCAAGGCTAACCGAGAGAAGGGGAGCCGTAGCGAAAGCGAGCCCTAACCGGGCGCGAGTCGCGCGGGGCGGACCCGAAGCCCGAGCGAGCTACCCCGGGCCAGGCCGAAAGCGCCGTAACGGGCGCCGGAGGGCCGAACGAGTGGCCGTTGAAAAGGCCTTCGACGAGCCCGGGGTTGGAGCGAAAGACTTATCAAGCCGGGTGATAGCTGGTTCTCCCCGAAATGCCTTTAGGGGCAGCCTCCCGCACCGCGACCCCCGGGGGTAGAGCACTGACTGGTCTAGGGCCCCTGCCGGGGCGCCGAAGCCTGTCAAACTCCGAATACCGGGGGCGGCAGCGGGGGAGTGAGGCCGCGGGGGCTAAGCTCCGCGGCCGAGAGGGAAACAGCCCAGACCGCCGATTAAGGCCCCCAAGGCGCCGCTAAGTCACTAAGGATGTGGGGCCCCGCGGACAGCCGGGATGTTGGCTTAGAGGCAGCCACCATTTAAACAGTGCGTAACAGCTGACCGGCCGAGGGGTCCCGCGCCGAAAATGATCGGGAGTCAAGCGGCGCGCCGAAATCGCGGAACCTAATAATACTGGGTTGGTAGGGGAGCGTGGCGGGCAGGGCCGAAGCGGGCGCGCGAGCGCCCGTGGACCGCCCGCCAGCGATGATGCGGGCATGAGTAACGAAAACCAGGGTGGGAATCCCTGGCGCCGGAATCCCAAGGTTTCCCGGGGCAGGTTCGTCCGCCCGGGGTCAGCCGGGACCTAAGCCGAGGCCGAAGGGCGTAGGCGACGGGCATCGGGTCAACACTCCCGAGCCGCGCGCGTGGGCTTGACAGACGGGGAGGACGGGGAAGATGGCGCGGGCACTGATGGACGTGTCCTCCGCCGGCATGCGCCGGCCCGCAGGGAAATCCGCGGGCCGCCAGGCGCGGGCCGGCGGCGAGGCGCCGCCGCGAGGCGGGGCCGAGGCGCCGGGAGGCCCCGGCGAGAAAAACCCCTATGGACCACGCGCGCGCCCGTACCGCAAACCGACACAGGTGGGAGGGTACTAGGATACCAAGGCGCGCGGGAGAAACCTCGTTAAGGAACTCGGCAACATGGCCCCGTAACTTCGGGAGAAGGGGTCCCCCGCGAGGGGGCGCAGTGAAAGGGCCCATGCGACTGTTTAACAAAAACACAGCACGCCGCAAACGCGCGAGCGGACGTATGGCGTGTGACACGTGACCAATGCGGAAAGGTCAAGGCGAGGGGTCAGCCGCGAGGCGAAGCTCCGGACCGAAGCCCCCGTGAATGTCGGCCGTAACTATAACGGTCCTAAGGTAGCGAAATTCCTTGTCGGGTAAGTTCCGACCTGCACGAATCGTGTAACGCTGTGGGCGCTGTCTCAACGAGGATCCCGGTGAAGTTGTAGTGCCGGTGAAAATGCCGGATTCCCGCGGAAGGACGGAAAGACCCCGTGAACCTTCACTGTATCCTGGCGCTGATCCCTGGCCGCGCGTGCGTAGCATAGCCGGGAGCCTTGGAGGCCCCCCCGCCAGGGGGGGCGGAGGCGCCCGTGAAATACCGGCCTCGCGCGTCCGGGGCCCTAACCCCGATGCCGTGAACCCGGCCGGGGGACCACGCCAGGGGGTCAGTTTGACTGGGGCGGTTTCCTCCCAAACAGTAACGGAGGGGTCCGAAGGTGGGCTCAGCGCGGACGGCAACCGCGCGCCGAGCGCAAGGGCAGAAGCCCGCCTGACTGCGAGGGGGACACCCCGAGCAGGTGCGAAAGCAGGGCCTAGTGATCCGGCGGTAGCTCGTGGCAGCGCCGCCGCTCAACGGATAAAAGGTACTCCGGGGATAACAGGCTGATCGCCGCCGAGAGTTCACATCGACGCGGCGGTTTGGCACCTCGATGTCGGCTCGTCGCATCCTGGGGCTGGAGAAGGTCCCAAGGGTTTGGCTGTTCGCCAATTAAAGCGGCACGCGAGCTGGGTTCAGAACGTCGTGAGACAGTTCGGTCCATAT
>WRML01000059.1 GCA_009777165.1 Kiritimatiellota bacterium | reverse complement strand
GGGGGGGGGGGGGGGGGAAACCCCCCCCTTGACCGGGGGGGGGTGCCCCCCGCCCCCCGGGCCCCCCGGCCCAAGGGGCCTCCCCCGGGTGGTGTTGGGGGGAGGTGGGGTTTCCCCCCCCCCCCCCTCCGGATACGGGGGCCCCCCCTTTCAAAAGGGGGCTGTTCACAGCGTGATGATTTCGGGGTTGCATGGCGTCAGGTTCTCCATACCGTTGGGGGTGACGAGCAGGGTGTCCTCCACGCCGACCGCGCCTGTTCCGGCGATTACGAACTTCGGCTCCAGCGCGATGGTCATGCCCTCCTCCAGCACATCCTTCGAGCGGGCCCCCAGCACGGGCAGCTCGTTGATGACGATGCCCGTCCCGTGCCCCACGAACTTCGCTTTCTGGGCCCCCCCCATGAAGCAGTCCGCAAGCCCGGCCCCCCCCGCCATGTTCAGCGCGAGCTGGTAGAGGTCCTCGCAGCGCACCCCGGGCCGCCCCGCCTCCATGATCGCTGCGCGGATGTCCACGGAAACTTGGTGCGCGTCGTAAGCCTTCTGCGCGAGCCTCCCCACCCCGAAGATGCGCGAGCAGTCCGTGATGTAGCCGTAGAAGACGCCCGGGATGTCCACCATCACGGACATCCCCTCGCGGAGGGGGGCCCCGCACTGCCCCACCGGGAGCGACGGGTGCAGCCCGGCCCCCCCCAGCGCGAAATCATACGGCGACACGGCCCCCCCGTTGTCTCCCGCGAGGATCGTCCCCATGAACCCCTCCATGGTTTGCCCCGCGATGCGGAAATGCCCCAGCCCCCCCGCCTTGAGCATCACGCGGAACATCTCGACCGACCACTGCTGATCCGTCATGCCCGGCTCATACACCGCCGCGTAATGCGGGATGACCTCCGCCTGACGGGCCCCCGTCAGCTTCATCACGCGCACCTCGTAGGGGGTCTTCGCCGCGCGGCACTGCCGCAACGCCGCCGACCCCCCCCCCACGACCTTGCCGGGAAACACCGCCGCCAACCGCACCCACTCGCTGTGCGTCAGGTCATCATCCTCGACCATCACGCGCTCCGGCAGGGGGGCCCCGATATCGCGGAGGATGTCGGGGATCTGCTCCACCTTGCGCACCTCGAAGACCCCCTCCCCCTCCAGCCCGCACGGGCGGCGCACGAAGAAGCGGGGGGCCCCCTCGGCCGGGATGTAGACATGACCCATGAAGACCCTGCCCGACACATAGAACAGATTCACATTCGACGCCACGACCAGCGCATCCGCCCCCGCCCCCTGTATCCGTTTCTGCAAACGCGACCAGCGGATCTTCAGGTCGTCCATCAATTCGAGATTTACTCCAGTAAACATAATGCACAATAGTATATCCCAATCCATGTGGGAAAGTAAAGGGTACTCCAGAAAATCATGTTTTCATCTGATGGCACACACACAATCGGATACGATTCTTGTCCTCCCGCTTGACATTCCCCCCGTCCCTGTGCTAACCTCATCCCCAATCCGTCACGGAGGAGAGTTTCAATCAGGATAAGGAGGAAAAGATGAAAAGAAGGTTGTTGTGGTTGGGAGTGCTGGGGGCTCTGGGAATTCTGAATGGATGTGTGAGCGAGAGGGAGATGGGGGGGGGGCCTACGCAGGCGAGGCAGTTCCCGGGGGGGCCCTCGGGGTCGGGGAAGCCGTTCGGCAGGACGCGGGACGGGCAGCCGGTCACGCAGTACACGCTGGTCGGCAAGGGGGGGGCCGCGATGGACGTGATTGACTACGGGGGGGCCGTCGTCCGCCTCTACACGCCGGACCGGAATGGCGACTTGACGGATATCACCCTGGGCTTCAACACCATCGAGGAGTATGAGGCGCATGACGCGTACTTCGGCGCGATCATCGGGCGGTACTGCAACCGCATCGCGGGGGGGCGGTTCACGCTCGACGGCAAGACCTACCAGCTCCCGCTCAACAACACCCCGGGGGGGGTCCCCTGCTCGCTGCACGGCGGCAAGAGGGGGTTCGACAAGTATGTGTGGGATTGCGAGCCAATCCGCAGGGGGGACTCCATCGGGCTCAAGTTCTCCATGACCAGCCCCGACGGGGACCAGGGGTACCCCGGCAAGCTCGACGTGACCGTCCGCTACCTGCTCACGCCGGAGAACGTCTGGCGCATCGAGTATGAGGCGGTGACGGACAGGCCCACGCCCGTGAACCTCACCCAGCACGTCTTCTTCAACTTCAAGGGCGAGGCCCAGGGGACCATCCTCGACCACGAGCTCACCATCCTCGGCGACCAGATCACCGTCGTGGACAAGGGCCTCGTGCCGAACGGCGTGCTGGCGGACGTGGCGGGGAGCGCGTTCGACTTCACCACCTCCCGCATCATCGGCGAGCGCATCAGCCGCCAGAACGACCAGCTCGCCTTCGGGGGGGGGTATGACCAGAACTTCGTGCTGCGCAACCAGTCGGGACAGATGGCCCAAGCCGCTGCGCTCTACGAGGAGACCTCCGGCCGCTACATGGAGGTCTGGACGACCGAGCCAGCCCTGCAGTTCTACAGCGGGAATTTCCTGACCGACGCGATCAAAGGCAAGCAGGGGCGCAACCTGTGCTTCAGGGGGGGGCTGGCGCTGGAGACGCAGCACGTCCCGAACTCGGTGAACCTGCCGTCGTTCCCGTCCACCATCCTCCGTCCGGGGGAGGTCTACCGGAGCGTCACGGAGTATCGCTTCGGGAGCAAATGACGTTCCAAAAAAGTCATCGAATGAACCGAATGGACGTAACCCAAAACAGCCGCAGACATTCACGCCATTCGATGACAACATGATGGGAGTGAACATGAAAAACACGAAAGCATTGGTCCCCGCCGCGCTCATCCTGCCGTTCTGCCTGGTGACGATCCTGTTCGCGCTGTGGGGCTTCGCGAACGACATCACCAACCCGATGGTGGCGGCGTTCAAGAACATCCTGCTCATCAGCAACTTCGAGAGCGCATGGGTGCAAGGCGCGTTTTACGGGGGCTACATGGTGATGGCGTTCCCGGCGGCGTTCTTCATCAAGCGCTACTCCTACAAGAGCGGCATTCTACTGGGGCTGGCGCTCTACGCGGTGGGGTGCCTGCTCTTCGTCCCGTCCGGGTGGCTGATGCGCTTCACGCCGTTCCTGATCGCCTATTTCATCATGACGTGCGGGCTGGCGTTCCTGGAGACGTGCGCCAACCCGTTCATCCTTTCGATGGGGCCCACCGAGACCGCGACGCGCCGCCTCAACTTCGCGCAGTCGTTCAACCCGATGGGCTCCATCGCGGGGATGTTCGTCGCGAGCCGGTTTATCCTGGCGAAGCTGGATCCGGCGGACGAGGCGACCCGCACCGCCATCCGAAAGGTATCGCTGGAGCAGTTCAATGAAATCGCGCAACACGACGTGTCGGTCATCGTCGGGCCTTACGCGATGCTCGGCCTTGTGGTACTGGCGTGCTTCGTGGTGTTTTTCCTGACGAAGCTGCCGCACAACTCGGACGACGACAACACGCGGCTCGACATCGGGCCGACCTTCAAGCGCCTCTTCACAAACGCGCCTTACGTGGAGGGCGTGGTCACGCAGACGTTCTATGTGGGTGTGCAGATCATGTGCTGGACGTTCATCATCCAGTACGCAGGCCAGACGCTCGGGTTGCCGAAGCCCGAGGCGCAGAACTTCAACATCATCGCCATGGTGATGTTCGTGACGTTCCGCTTCGTCTGCACGTTCCTGCTCAAGTTCTTCAACTCGGGTATCCTGCTAGCGACGCTCGCGATCGGCGGGGGTCTGCTGATCATTCACACGATGTTCGGCGGCGGCAACGCGGATGCGGGCGCAGCGTTCACGGAGATGACGGCTCAGGCGCAAGGATCCGGGGTGCTCGCCACGATAGCGGTTTACCTCAAGGCGCCGTTTGTCATCCCGGGCCTGTCCGGCATGACCGCGCTGCTCATGGCTTCCGCATGTATGTCGCTGATGTTCCCGACGATTTACGGCATCGCGCTCCGGAACGTCGGGCAGGACGCGAAGATCGGTGCAGCAGGGCTGGTGGCGGCGATTGGCGGCGGCTGCCTGATGACCTTGCTCCAGGGTTGGATCATGGACTGGAAGCCCGTCAACCTCGGCTTCACGACGCTGGCGAGCGTGCGATTCTCGTTCATCCTGCCCCTGCTCTGTTTCGCCGTGATTACGGCGTATGGACTCAGGACGTTTTTGCGGGACAGGGCGAGTCGGTGCTAGGTACTCACTGTTCGTTATTTTTATGAAGCGTATCATCGTCACAGGGGGGGCAGGGTTTATCGGGTCGGCGGTTGTCCGCCACCTGATTTCAAGAGGCGGCGCGCAGGTGCTGAACCTCGACAAGCTGACGTATGCGGGCAACGTGGCGTCGCTGGCGGCGGTCGCGGGAGCCCCCACGTACCAGTTTGTGCAGGGGGACGTTTGCGACAGGGCACTGGTCGAGCGTGTATTGGGCGAATTCGCGCCGGACGCGGTCATGCACCTGGCGGCGGAGTCGCACGTGGACCGCTCGATTGACGGGCCCTCCGCGTTCATCCAGACCAATATCGTTGGCACGGCGACACTGCTCGACGCGACGCTCGCGTACTGGAGGACCCTGCCCGACAGCACACGTAACGCATTCCGCTTCCTCCACATCTCGACGGATGAAGTCTATGGTTCCTTGGGCGCGACTGGGCTGTTCTCCGAAACCACGCCGTATGACCCGCGCTCGCCGTATTCCGCGAGCAAGGCGGCATCAGACCATCTGGTCATGGCGTGGCACCACACCTACGGGCTCCCCGTGCTGATCACCAACTGCTCGAACAACTACGGGCCTTTCCATTTCCCGGAGAAGCTGATCCCGCTCGTCATCCTCAACGCGCTCGACGGCAAACCGCTGCCCATTTATGGCAAGGGCGACAACGTGCGCGATTGGCTGTATGTCGAGGATCACGCGAAAGCACTGGTGCGCGTCTTGGCACACGGCGTGGTCGGCGAGACCTACAACGTCGGCGGCAACAACGAGCGCACGAACCTGCAGGTCGTCGAGGCGATCTGCGCCGCGCTGGACCGTTTGCAGCCGCAACGCCGCGCGGAGTTGTCCATCGGGTCGTTTCAGGAATTGATCACCTTTGTGCCGGATCGTCCCGGGCATGACAAGCGGTACGCCATAGATGCGACCAAGCTGAAAACACAACTGGGGTGGGAAGCGGAAGAGAACTTCGATTCCGGTATCGTCAAGACCGTCCACTGGTATCTGAACAACGCCTGGTGGTGGCAGCCGATTCGCCAGCAGAAATATGCCGGCCAGCGCCTCGGGAACGGGAAATAAGATTAGTTTTCTCTGTGGCGCATAAATAAAAACGTGCTTGCAAACGTATCCTATTTCAAATACCTTTGTGTTTCGGGTTTTCACGGAAAGGATGGTGTTATGGATCGGAAACGGATGGCGTTGGCAGTCGGGATGGCGTTGATGGCGCAGGGGGGGATGGCACAGGATATCCCTGCGTTGTGGAGAGAGGTCGCAGAGGCGGGCGAGAAAGACCAGCCGAAGACGGCAATCGCCGCCCTCGAAAAAATCTATGATGCGGCGGTCGCTAAGGAGTCGTGGGATGACGCGCTGGCGGCGGTCGGGCAACGGGCGATCCTTGACGGGCGCATCGAGGAGGGCTGGAACGCTTACGGCGCAGTGCTGAAAATGGATGAGGCACGTCAGACCGCGCCGGAGAAAATGAAACCCCTGCTGGATGCCTTGTCCGCAGAATGGCTCTCGCGCTATTTCGCCGAGAATATCTGGCAGTTCCGGCAGCGGAGCGAAATCGCGGATGCCGATGAGGGCAATGATATTGATTCGTGGAGCCTGCCGCGTATCCTGAAGGAGGTGGACGCGCGGTTTGCCAAAACGCTCGATCGGCCGGATGTCTTTGCGCAGTATCCGGCATCGGAGTTCAAGTGTTCGTTTGAGCAAGGGAATATGAGTACGGCTCGCGCGGACACTCGCCCTCCAGTGGGGGGAGTGGAGGGCGAACGTCCTCGTGAGCCGCAAGAGGACGCGTACCGCCCGACGGTCTATGACATCCTCGTGTGGCGGGCGGTGCAGTTCTATAGTCAGACGATGGTGAAAAACACGACAGACGATTTCACGGTGACACTCGAGATGCCGTTGCTCGGGGATGCGGAGTCGTTCATGACGTGGGCAGCCGCGCTGCCGCCTGATGCGTCCCCGAACAAAAAGGCGTTGCGGCTCATCGCAAGCGTGATGCGGTTTCACAAGGAGCGGGGCAATGCGCTTGCATTTGCGGATGCGGATTTCAACCGTCTCAAAACCGTGCAGCACGTGTTGCAGATGTCGGACGTGGACAGTGACCTCCTGACATCCGCGTATGACAAGGCACTCGATGCGTTTGTCGAAACGTATGCGGATAACGAGGTGTCGGCACGCGGCATTGCGGCACAGGCGATGCGGTTGTACAATCAGAAGAAGTACGTTGAGGCGCTTGCGCTTGCGGAGAAGGGGATGGACCGTTTCCCGAAGTCCGTCGGGGCGAACGAGTGCTACAACGTGATCCTTCGCGTGAAGGAGCCGTCGCTTGATTTCGAGACCGAGACCGTCTGGGCGAGGAGCAAGCCCGAGGCCCGCCCCAACGGGACAATCCGGGTGACGTGCCGCAACATTCCGAAAATCCATTTCCGCCTGTACCCGACAACCATCACGACGAACCGGGAGGCGCACTACCTTGATCGCAGGCGGGTCGAGAGCATCGTGAAGGAGCAGCACGCCTACGCATGGGAGATGCTGACGCAGGAGGACGGCTATCAGGAAGTCTCGCGTCCGTTTGACGTTGAGGAGGAGCTGGTGGCGGGCGCATACATCCTCGTGGCCTCGACACGGGAAGATTTTCTGTATGAGTGGGATAAGAACAATCTCTTCGCGGCGGTTGTTCAGGTGAGCGACCTTGCCGCTGAAATCACCTCCGTTTCCAAAACTTACCGCGTGAGGGTCGTCAACAGCGAGACGGGCGTGCCGATTGAAAACGCGAGCGTCACCGCTAACGTCAACACGCGCAATGAGATTCAGGCGACGACAGACGCGGAGGGATACTGCGAGATCGCCTCCACCAGCAGCGGTATCATGTTTGACATCCGAAAAGGCGACGAGCGCATCATCAGCCCGTCCGTGTACTGGCAATCCGCATCGCCCCGCAATCAACAGGAGAATGACACCCGCGCCTTGCTCGTGACCGACCGCGCCATCTACCGTCCTGGGCAGACGGTGCGCTACAAAGGCATCTACTACGTCGCCAACGCGACGACAGGCGTTTACGAGATTCGCCCGAACGCGGAATACACGATCCGTTTCCGCGACCCCAACGGGAAAGAGATTGATTCGCGGAAAGAGCGCGCCAACAGTTTCGGCTCGTTCTCCGGCTCGTTCGTCATCCCTGCCGACCGGGGCACGGGTCACATGAGGCTCGAGATGGCGGACAGGCACAACTCGTCCGTCGGCTTCCGCGTCGAGGAGTACAAGCGCCCCAAGTTCGAGGTTGTCTTCGACCCGCTGAAAGGGGAAATCAAATTGAACGACAACGTGCCGATGAGCGGCAGGGCTGCCACCTATTCCGGGTTGCCGCTGGATCAGGCGAGCGTCAGGTGGACGGTCACGCGCGGCACGAGCTATCCGTATTGGTTTTACCGTGCGTCCTTTTCGTTCCCCCAGGTGATCGCCTCCGGCGAGACGCAGACCGATGCGGACGGCACCTTCAAACTCAACTTCGCCGCCGAGCCTGAGCCGGGCGCGAAGCCCGGGGACTCGCCCGTGTTTCGTTACGCGATTCATGCGGAGGTCGTTGACGCCACGGGCGAGACGCGTTCCGGTAGCCAGGCAATCCGGCTGGGCTTCTCGTCCGTCAGCGTGTCGCTCGAGGTCCCGAAGTGGTTCACACCGAACGCGCCGCGCGATGTGACCGTCCGGTTGGCGACCTTGAACGGCGAGCCCGTGGCATCGGCAGGGAACGCGGTGGTGCACACGTTGCGGCAGCCCGAACGCCCGTCACGCAACGCACAGGAGGCGCAATGGAAAGGATACGACGAGTCGCTCTCCCCCATGGGATGGGAAACGAAGGAGGCGATACAGAACGTCCCGTTCACCACCGACGGCACCGGCGTGGCGAAACTCCCGCTCCGCCTGCCCGCCGGGTGCTACCGCATCGAGGCGACCGCCCAAGACAAGCAGGGCAACCCCGTGACGGACAAGGCAATCCTGATGGTGGTTGACCCTGCGTCGAAAACATACCCTGTGAAAATCCCGTTCATACTTCTCCCCCAGCAGTACGAGTGCAAGGTCGGCGAGACGTTCCGCGCGTTGTGGGGGAGCGGGTATCCGCAAGCCTACGGCACACTTGAAATCTGGGCGGACGGGAAAGTGCTCAAGCGGGTGCTCCCCCGGCCGGATGAGACGCAGACCCTGATCGAGTTCGAGGTGCCGGAAAACCTCCGGGGGGGCTTCACCGTCCGCAGCAGCATGGTGCGCGAGGGGCGCCTGTGGCAAGACTCGACGCACATAAGTGTACCTTGGGACAACAAAGAGCTGAAACTGAACTGGACGCACATCAACTCCAAGTTGGAGCCGGGCAAACAGGAGAAGTGGACGCTGACCGTGCAGGACCCTCATGCGAAGGCAGCCCACGCGGAAGTGGCGGCGGTCATGTATGACAGCTCGCTTGATGCGTTCAACCACCACAGGTGGTATTCATTTGGTGGATTCCGTTTTGAGTCTTATTACGGGCGTTCATCGTTCACGGTTGGCGACAGCCGTCTGTCGTCGTGCATCAGCATTTCGTACCCCCCCTCGGGGTACAGGCCCGTCCAATACCCGGACTGGTCAACGTCACTGCTCCCCTCGCAGGTGCGGTATAGCAGAGATGTCAGGACTCTCAGGGGATTCGGGGGAGTGATGCGGAGCATGGCGGCGGTGCCGACACCCGCCGCAGCGAAAATGGGGGTGGCAGCGGCGGAACTGGTGGACATGGACGGCGAAGTCATGGCTTTTGCTTTCGACGGAGAACCTGATGAGGTAAACGATAGGTTTGCGGCTTTCGAAGAACTGGAATTGCCGCAAGCGGAGCCCCCCCCCGTCATGCGCAAGAACCTGGAGGAGACCGC
Organism: Kiritimatiellota bacterium; assembly: GCA_009777165.1. Classification (GTDB taxonomy): domain Bacteria; phylum Verrucomicrobiota; class Kiritimatiellia; order RFP12; family UBA1067; genus WRJS01. The sequence goes on along the minus strand of WRML01000059.1, from coordinate 281 downwards.
GTTCTTCATCCCCGACCTTGAGACCGACGGGCAGGGCACCATCACCCTCTCGTTCATCGCGCCGGAGGCGTTGACGGGGTGGCGCGTGATGGCGTTCGCGCACGACGCGGAACTGCGCTACGGGCACATCGAGACCAGCGCCGTCACCCAACGCAAACTGATGATCATCCCCAACCTGCCGCGTTTCCTGCGCGAGGGCGACAGCATCGGCATCCCCGTCAAGGTCGTCAACACCAGCGACGCACCGCAGAGGGGGGGGGCCACGCTGAGCCTCGTGGACG
>WRML01000058.1 GCA_009777165.1 Kiritimatiellota bacterium | reverse complement strand
GGCGGCAGCGACGCGCAGACGGTAGCGGCTGTCGCGTGTGTAGAGGGGCTGGACGTTCTCGACCAGCTCATGCACGTCCGTGAACGCGTACAGGCCGACGAGACGGCCCTCCCCGTCCACGAGCGGCAGCTTGCCGATCTTGTTCTCCATCATCATCGTGTAGGCCTGCTCGAGCGTCGTGCCGGGGGGTGCGGAGATGACCTTCCTCGTCATCAGGTCGGACACCTTCGCTGTCGCCGTCTTCGCGAACTTCAGGTCCGACGACGTGACGATCCCGACCACGCGGTCCTCGTCGTCCAGAATCGGGAACCCGCTGAACGAGAGGTGGTGCGAGTCGCGGTACGCGCGGATGTAGTCGAGCGTGTCCGAGACGCGGAACGCCACGGGCCGCATGATCAGGCCGTTCAGGTAATGCTTCACGCGGCGGACGTGCTGCGCCTGTACCTCCGGCGGGAGGTTTTTGTGGATGACGCCGATGCCGCCGAGCCTCGCCATGGCGATGGCCATGCCGGCCTCCGTCACGGTGTCCATCGCCGCACTCACGAACGGCATGTTCAGCGCGATGCGGCTGGTGAGACGCGTCGTCAGGCTCGTCTCATCCGGCAGGAAATCCGCATACCGAGTGACAAGCGTGACGTCATCGAACGTAAGCCCCTCGTAGGGGAACTGCTCCATAAAAGCAGCGACATAAGAATTAATGTGCATCCTGAACCTCCTTTTTGAAAAGTTCCCATCATCTTATATCCTATTTCCGGGAACGAAGCAATCACGAAAACACGGATAGAGGGATTTTTTTTCTTCCTCTTACCCTAAAATGCCTTCGTTCAACCGGTATCCCACTCCATGGACGGTTTGGATGGCGGAGGTTGATGCGCCGAGCTTTTTGCGGAGCTGGGCGATGTGCTGGTCGAGCGTGCGGGTAGTGCCAAGGTAATCAATGCCCCAGACGGCGTTGAGCAGCGCGTCGCGCGAAAGGACCTTGCCGGCGTGGCGGTGCAGGAAGGTGATGAGCTTGAGCTCCTTGTCGCTGAGCGGCTCCACTTTCCTGCCGGCGCGTATCTCGTAGCGCGTGGGGTCAATCGTGGCAACGCCAATCGTGAAAGGCTCTTGCGCGGTACTTTCGGCCGGGACAGGCGCGGCGCATCGGCGCAGGACAGCGGCGAGCCGCGCCAGCAGCTCGCGGGTGCCGAACGGCTTGGTGATGTAGTCGTCCGCGCCGAGGCCCAACCCCAACACCTTGTCCACCTCCTCGCCTTTCGCGGTGAGCATGATGATGGGGATGCGCGGATGGCTCCTGCGGATTTCGGCGCAGGCGTCGTAGCCGCTTTTCCTCGGCATCATGATATCCAGCAGGATCAGGTCCGGCTGACGCTCGCACGCGCGTTTGACCGCCTCCTCGCCGTCCTTGGCGGTTGAGGTCTCGTACCCCTCGGCGTGGAGCAGGGCAACCAGCCCGTTGCGGATGTGCAGGTCGTCTTCTGCGATGAGGATGTGTTTTTTGCTCATGATGGTTTTTTTGACTACGTGACTACAGGACTACGTGACTACGGTTTCAGCATCGTCAGTAAAAACGTGCTTCCCCCGCCGTCGCGGGGTTTCCAGCAAATATCGCCGCCCATGCCCTGCATGAGCTGCTTGGCGATGCTCAACCCCAGGCCGCAGCCGCCGACGCTCGCGGTGGTCGAGTCGTCCACGCGGTAGAACCGCCGGAAGATGCGCTGGGCATGGTGCGCCTCCATGCCGGGGCCCCGGTCGGAAACCGAAAGCGTGAGATTGGGGGGACGGGCGTCGGCACGCCGTGCCTCCTCGCGAGCTGTGATATCAATGACCTTCCCGGACCTGGCGTACTTGCATGCATTGTCAATCACGTTGAGCAGCACTTGGCTCAACGCGTCGCGGTCAACGCGCGCGCAGAGGTCGGGCGGACACACGACGTTGACCGTCATCTCTGCGTCGTCGGTGATGCCGCGCAGGGCGTGGGCGGTAGACTGCAGCCACGCCGCCAGGTTGATCGTCTCCAGATGGAAGACGCGGCGTTGCTGCTCCAGCCGCCCGAAATCCAGCACGTTGTTGATGAGGCGCGTCAGGCGTTCGCTCTCCGTCACGATGACGCCGAGGTATTGCTGCTGCGCCTCGGGCGTTCTCGCGTGACCGTCCGCCAGAAGCTCGGCATAGAGGCGGACGTTGGTCAGCGGCGTCTTGAGCTCGTGCGAGACATTCGAGACGAACGTCGTCTTCTGCAGCGCATCTCGCCGCTCCCGCGCCGCGTCGCGCGCGAACAGGTAACCGCCGGCGAACAGGGAGGCGATGAGCAGGAACACGAGGGCCCCGCCGATGAGCAGGATGGATTTCCCGTCCCCATACGCCGAGTGCGGACGCCAATACACTTCGAGTTCCCATGTCGGGCACATACCGCCCAAGGGGACTTTATGATGCCGGAACGTTGTCTTTTCAGCGTCTGGCGGGATGTCGCCCTCTTGCGCCAACCGTCCCCGGCTGTCAACCAAGGCAATGCCAATTGACGCTCTGTGGTCATAGGAAATGGAAAGGTTGCGCCCTTTTTCCCACGCCCTTTGCATAATGGATTCAGGAAGAAACACAGGAAGCCCCGCAAGGAGTGCCATCATTTCCACTTCAATCCCGATGACGCGCTGGTCGCTGACCCGATGCCAAACTAAAAGCTGAAGCCCGTTCGCATCTATCCATCGCTTGCACCCGCGGGACACATTCCTTTGTGTTGACTCCTCGCCGTCTTCAGGCGCTTCCCAAACATATCCGGGCGGGAAAAACCCTTGGTAGCGTCCAAGGAAGAGCTGGTCCTCGGCTGACCGGGAATCCTTTTTGGGCAGAACAATCCCCTTGCCCTTTTCCCAGACAAAGACATTCCGCACAAGGGAGTTTGTGCGCCGCACCTCATACAGCGATTCCGTAAGCTGCCCTTGCGGAAAAGCGTTCAGGGTTTTCCCGAGACCGTCCGTCTCGACCGCAACCCAATCTTCGAGAAGGAAGGCAACCGTTTCTGCAAAATGCTCCATCCTCGTTAATTCCGTCCTCGCCAGATCCGCCTGGATGCGGCGCAACGAGAAGATGGCGGTCCCGGTCAGGACAACGGCCGGGACGCCGATCAGGAGCCAATAGAAAATAAGGTTGCGTTTACGCATGGCGGTCATCGGGTTGGTGTGGAGGGCGAACGTCCTCGTGAGCCGTAACACGCCCAAATGGAGGGCGAACGTCCTCGTGAGCCGTTTTGAAATTCGTTACGGCTCGCAGGGACACTCGCCCTCCATACGGTTGCTCCACGGCTCGCGAGGACGCTCGCCCTCCAGATGTTTGCCCTCCAATTTTCAAATCGCTTTTCCATCATATCGCCCATTCTCCTTCACCACGCCATTTCCATTCGTCGGGCGAAACACACAATCCAGCCCTGACAGGGTTCATCCGCACATACGAGGCTTTTTCGTCCAGATTCTCTAAACTCCGTATTTGCGTATCCCAGCATCCGGGTTGCCAACGCCATTGCGGACATCCCTGGAGGGCGAGCGTCCTCGCGAGCCGTTGCGTGATTTTTCGCTTGAGGAACTCTGCCCATTTCACAATCGGGAATGGCGGCAATGTCTGGGGTACAGTGAAAAGGTGAACGTGATCCGGCATCACCAGATACAGGAACACGCGCCAAGCGTCAGCTTCGTTGAGAGCCTCTTTGAATACTTCGTGGAATACGTCATTCGCCAGCACATTGACACGAGGCTGTATGGCGAGCGTCACGAAAAGAATAATCGGTTCGTTATGCCGCTCAACCGGTACGAAATGCGGAGGTCGCTTACGCTGTGGAAACATCAAAGTCATAGTAATAATAATATCAAAAAGGTTTTATGGGTTCAATACAGGAATGCGACATTGATGGATGTTAAATGGAGGGCGAACGTCCCCGTGAGCCGTAACACGCCCGTATGGAGGGCGAACGTCCCCGTGAGCCGTAACACGCCCGTATGGAGGGCGAACGTCCCCGTGAGCCGTTTTGAAATTCGTTGCGGCTCGCGAGGACGCTCGCCCTCCATTTGTTGATTACCTCCAGCATGGTGATTACGGGACCTGCTGATTCGCCCTCATATACATATCTTGAACCTCCGTCTTGCGCGCGCGGGAGTCGAACGAGCCTGACGCGGCGCGATCGAAGTTCATGTATTGCGCGTCGGCCCTGCTCTTTGCCGCAGGCGCAATGGACGGGTGCATCTTCGCAACATCCTCCAACCGCCGCCGCTGCGCCTCAAAGATTTTCGCCGCCTCCTTGCCCTTGCCCTCATCCACCAGGCGGATCGCCTTCTCGGTGGCGATGGCGTCCTCGGTGAGCTCGGCGTCGCGCAGGATGTCGGTGTTCATGCTGCTGCGGACAATCTCCTGACTCTTGCTGAAGCGGACGCTCCCCGTGGCAGTCAGCCGCTCCGAACGGCTGGAGGCGGCGTCCACGTACTTCACATCCGCTGTGGCGACGTGGCGCGTGGTCTCGTCCTTGCCCGGCGAGAACGCTGTGCGGATCAGCACATACTTCTCCTGACCGCCGTACAACTGGTTGAAGTCCAGCGTGACCGTCGCACCGTTGATCGTCCCTTCGCGGCCGACGATCTCGAGCGGCGTCGTCCCGGCGGCAAACTCGATGCGCAGGGAGAGTCCCCGCGCCGCCACGTTCAGCGCGGAGCCCAGCTCGGACGAGAAGATGCGCGGCAGGTCGTCGCTGTTCTCCACGAAGTAGCTGTTGCCATCGCTCTTGCCGGAGAGGCTGGTCATCAGATCCTCGTTGAAGTCCAGCCCCACGCCGACGGTGGAGACCGAGATGCCCTCCTTCATCAGCGACACGCCCAGCCGCCCGAAGTCGCCGGGCTGCGCGGGCCCGACGTTCGCCTGGCCGTCGGACAACAGGATGATGCGGTTCAGGTACTCTCGGCTTGTGTTCTTGCGGATTTCCGCCGCCGCCTGGGCCATCGCGCCGAAGATCGCCGTGCTGCCGCGCGACTGCACCGCGCGGATGGCGCTCACGATGGACGGCTTGTTCCGGACGAATTGCGCGGGGACAATCGTCTCGATCTGCTGGTCGAAGATGACGACGGAGACGATGTCCTCCGGCGTGAGCCGTTCCACGGCGGCAATCGCCGCCTCCTTGGCGCGCGCGATGCGGTCGCCCTGCATCGAGCCCGAGCGGTCCAGGACGAGGCACAGGTTGATGGGGGCGCGGCTCGCGGCAGGGACACTCCCCCCCTTCAGCGAGACCTTCACCATCATCGTCTCCGAACTGTCCGCCGTCAAGACAGACCGCATGGGCTCCACGCGGCACGTCACCGCGGACGCCTGCGCCTGCCCCCCTGCCAACGCCACCACGGCAAGTGCCGCGACCCCGAACCTGCGCCCCTGCGGGCGTATTGACCATCTGCAACGATTCATAACTGTATCCCTCCTTTGTCCCGGAGAACATCCCCAGGATGTTTGTGATGCGCCCAATATATAAAATTCCCGCATTCGAGTTGTCACAGCCTTGTCAGCCGATTGTAAAAAAAATGTCATGCGGAGGTGGGTAAATTGACAATGGACAATTGACAATTGTGGCTTTAAAATCAATTTCCAATCATTTTCAATTTTCAATTTTCAATTGTCCATTGTCAATTTACCCACCTACCCGAACCGCTTCGCCTCTGACGAGTATTTCTCAATCTCGCCCGGGGCAATGAGGTTGCGCTGCTCCAGCGCCTTCATGTAGTGCTCCATCGTAAACATCCCGTCGCGCTGGCTGGTCTCGATGATGGAGGGCAGCTGGAATGTCTTGTTGTCGCGGATCAGCACGCAGACGGGGGGGGTGGCGATCATGACCTCGAACGCCGCGATGCGCCCCTCGCCGCCGCTGCGCGGCAGGAGCCGCTGCGAGACGATCGCGAGCAGGGTGGAGGCGAGCTGCAGCCGGATCTGGTTCTGCTGCCCCGTGGGGAACGAGTCCACGATGCGGTCGATCGTCTGCGGCGCGTTGTTCGTGTGGAGCGTCGCGAAGACGAGGTGCCCCGTCTCGGAGGCGGTCAGCGCGGCGGCCATGGTCTCGGGGTCGCGCATCTCGCCGACCATGATGATGTCGGGCGCCTGGCGCATGGCGTACTTCAACGCCGTGGCGAAGCTCAGGGTGTCCGAGTGCAGCTCGCGCTGCTCGATGATGGACTTGTCGTTGGCGTACGCGAACTCGATGGGGTCCTCGACGGTGATGATGTGCGCGGGGCGCGTGTGGTTCACGTGGTTGAGGAGGCTGGCGATGGTGGTGGACTTGCCGCTCCCCGTGGGCCCCACCATGAGGAACAGGCCCTGCTTCTTCTCCGTCAGCTCGATCACCCGGGGGGGGACGCCGAGGCGCTCGGGGGTGGGGATCTCGGCGTTCACCACGCGGAAGACCGCGCCCAGCCCCCCCCGCTGGTAAAAGACGTTCACGCGGAAGCGGGTCGTGACCTCGCGCTGGTCGGTCATCTTCACGCGCACCGAGAGCGACAGGTCGAGCTCGCGCCGCTCCTCCAGTTCCGCACGCTGGCGTTGGGTGACAACGCTGAAGATGAGCCGGCGCATATCGTCGCCGTTCAGCGGCGGCAGGTCGATGTGGCACCACTCCCCGGTGATGCGCAGGGCGGGGGGGACCCCCGTGGTCAGCAGCAGGTCGCTGGCCCCCTGCCGGCTCGCCATGCGCAGCAGCTCGCGCATCCCGACCGCATCGTCGTCCTCGCCGTTCAGCCCCTTGGTGCTGTAGCCCTGCCGGAACGTGTCCGCCCCGGTCTCCATGCCCTTGCAGAGCAGCTCGAACTCGTCGGGGTTGTCCACGGCCTTCTTTGCATCGTCGAGCGACACCTTCCCCCCCCGGTAGAGGCGGAGGATCTCGCGCGTGAACGTCTGCATCCCCGGGACCGGCATCTGGCGGAGCGTGTCCTCGAGCATGAGGAAGTTACGCGCCTCGATCAGCTTGCGGATCAGCGGCGAGGTCAAGAGAATCTCGACGGCGGGGACCATACCCTCCCCCTGCGCCGAGGGCAGCAGGCGCTGCGCCGCGATCCCGAGCAGCGCGAGCGAGAGGTCCGTCGCCGCCTGTTCGCGCAGGTCCTCCGGGAACATGGAGATGACGCGCTCGATGGTCTGGACGGCGTTCGAGGTGTGGACCGTCGTGATTACCAGATGCCCCGTGAGCGCGGCGCTGACGGCGACCCGCATGGTCTCCGTGTCGCGCATCTCGCCCACGACGATGACGTCCGGGTTCTCGCGCAAGCCGCTCCGCAGGCCGGCGGCGAAATTCTCCGCGTGGACATTGATCTCGCGCTGCGACACGAGCGACTGCACATCCTCGTGCAGGAACTCGATCGGGTCCTCCAGCGTCAGGATGTGCTTGCTCGCGGTGCGGTTGATGTGGTTCACCATCGTCGCGAGCGTGGTGGACTTGCCGCTGCCCGTGGAGCCCACGACGAGGATGAGCCCGCGCGGCTGCTCGCAGAGCGACATCAGGACGGGGGGCAGGTGCAGGGCATCCGCGAACAACGTCCCCCCCGAGCACAGCGGACGCGCCACGAAAGCCGAGCCCTGCAGCGTCGCGTAGAAATTCAGGCGGAAGCGCTCCTGCTCCGACAAGGTGTAGGAGATGTCATACGTCCCGGAAGCCTGATACGCCGTCTCGTTCGCCGCCCCCAGCACTGCGGCGCGGAACGCGCAGACCTCCTCCTCGGTGACCGCCTCCCCCCCCTCCGCCGCCCTCACCTGACCCTTGACGCGGAAGTACGGCATCTTCGTCGCCGAGATGAACAAGTCGGACGCATTCAACGCCAACGCATGGCGCAGGTACATATCAATCATAAAGCCTCCGTTTTTTTGTCATCGAATGACACGAACGTTCACGAATGTTTTTTTGATTCGTTTTATTCGCATCATTCGATGACCACATTAAACTTTGACAACCCTGTCAAAAAAAAAACGCTATGGGTAGATACCCAAATCGTCATCCGCCTCACGTGCGGCGGCGGCCTTGCGCGAATCACTCAGGGGATCCGTAAGCTCATCGGCATCCATGTTTTCCATCCCGGGGATCTTGAGCAGCGATTCCTTCCGCGTCCGCCGCTGGATCCAGTCCTTCACGACCTGTACCACGAACAGCACCGCGATGAGGCCGCCGAGGATGTAGAGCCCCCGCCAGACGTTCGTATAGACCGTGTGCCGCGTCTGCTGCTTGGACTTCAAGACCTCAAGCTCGATCCTGTATTCGGACTGCGGGTACTTGGCGAGGAAGTCGTCAATCTGGCGGACCAGCACCGGGACGCTCGAAAACGGCAACTTCTCTGCCGCCGCGTAAAGGGCGTCCCGCTCTTGCCGGATACGTGTCTGCTCCGCCCTCACCTGTTCCTTTGCGGCCTTCTCGTCAATCTCGGCTTGGGCCACATCACGTGCCTTGACCAGCGGCCCCATGTCCTGCCGGTTCGGGAACGCCGCGATCACCTCCTCCAGCGCAGCAAGCCGCTCCAACACATTCCACATCGCCAGCGCCTTTTTGGATTGCTCGGCAAATTGGATGTTCTCCGAGGCAAGCGCACGAAGCTCCGACAGCACCGCCTCGTAGCGACGCGCGATGTTCGGGCTGATCACGACGACCTTACCACTCCCCCGGCACTCCAGACAGGCGTTACGGATTTCCTTGGTGCCTTCGCAGCGGGCGCATTTGCCGTCGCCCTTACACGCCGGGCAGACGGCCCCCGCCGATGTTTTCTTCATGCCTTGGCAGGTCGGGCAGATCCCCGACCCCGAACACGGCGGGCATGCCACGACCTTGGCGCCGACCCCGTTGCACGACGGGCACGCCGCCAGCCAGTCGCTCTCCGTCAGGCCGAGCGCGGCCGGCCCCTCCTCGGGATACGTGGACAACAGGACTTGGGTTATGCGCCCGAACTGGTTGGTGTTCATCTGCTGCAGGAACGGCAGCGCGCACAGTACCATGGCGCGGCTGCGCATGGCCGGCGGCAGCGCGTCCTCGACCGCAGCAGCCTGGATCACGCCCAGCGCCTTGGTATCCTTCGCGTTCCGCGAGAGCGTCGCGCAGGCATCCTTGATTTCGGTGTCCGTCGGTGCTGATTGCACCCACCCGCCTACCGCCAAAACACCGGTAACACAAAAAAATAATCTGATATTTATCATACGTGGAGATTAAGTATACCCCTTTTGCCCGAAAAATGTAAATGGAAATTTAACCCAAATTACGCATTGGAAAATTCCCGGCACCCACCCCATTCTTTCCGAACGCATCATCTGGGTTGAAAAACAATACGCTCGAAACGGACTACACCCCAGTTCCGTTGGTCACGCCTGAGCCAACGGCAAGTTAACGTGCCATCGTCTATACTCTGGAGTGCGGCGGCTCGCCGTCGCACTCCAGAGGACCGCACCCCTCTCCCCCCGCCCCCCTTTGAAAGGGGGTGCCGCCC
>WRML01000057.1 GCA_009777165.1 Kiritimatiellota bacterium | reverse complement strand
CGCCGGGCTTCAGCAGGAGGCGGCTGAAGAAGGTGGAGGTGTGAGGGGGCGGGCGAGGAGGAGGGGGGAGAGGGGGAAGTTTTTAGTTTCCAGTTTCCAGTTTTTAGTTTTTAGATTGGCACGCGGATGACGCGGATTGAGTGGATTTGCGCAGATTCAGGTTTTGTTTCACGCGGAGGCGCGGAGGGGTCATTGAGAGGGGAAGTTTTTAGGTTTTAGTTTTTAGAGCATTTCAAATAAATATAGTGCTTTACCTTGACATTGGCACATTCTGCCCTGAAAGGGCTACACATACTAGCGTAGGGCAAGGGGCAGTGCCCCGCCGCCCTACGAAACGGCACGGGAAACCCATCAAGGCTGAAGGCCTTGCACACCTGAAACACCACATTTTTCTGGGTTGTACAAGGCTTACAGCCTTGGGATTCACACCCCTCCCTACGTAGGGCGTTGCCCTACGCTAATATGTGCAAGGGCTTCGCCCTTCTGTGTCAATGTCAGGGTAAATTGCTATAGTTGCTAGTTTCTAGATTTTCTTTGCGGCTATGCGGGGACGCGGTCGCCCCACCTTGTTTACGTGGATTCGATTTATGTTTTTTAGCCACAGATTACGCAGATTCACACAGATTGGGGTTTGCTTTCTGCTGGACAAAACCGACCCCATCGTGGTATTTTGAGCCAAACCTTTTCGAAAAAATGGAGTTTGGGCTGAAATGAAGATGATTGCAAGAGACAGTTACTTGTCGCGGCTTGATGGGTTGCGGGACAGGAATGTCATCAAGGCGATAACAGGCGTCAGGCGCGCGGGGAAGTCCACGGTGATGCGGATGTATGGCGAACGGCTCGCCGCTTCGGGCGTGGGTACCGGGCAAATTGTGTTCATGAATTTTGAGGATGTTGAAAACGCGAAGTGGTTGAACGATTATCGGGGCGCGTACCATGACATCATCGGACGGCTTGACCTTTCAAAGCCGTGTTATGTTTTTCTGGACGAGGTGCAGAATGTGGGGGAGTTTGAGCGGTTGGTGGACGGTTTGCATGTGAAACCGAATGTGGATGTCTATGTGACGGGGTCGAACGCGTGGCTGTTGTCGAGCGAATTGGGAACACTGTTGACCGGGCGTTATATCAGCCTCCATATCCTGCCGTTGTCTTTTGCGGAGTTGGTGTCGGCATTCCAGGAGATGGAACGGACGGGAACTCTTTTCCGGCGTTTTCTTGAATATGGGGGGATGCCAGGCATTGTGGGTTTTCCAGAGGATGACGCTGTGAATTATCTTGCAGATATTTTTGAAAGCATCGTGCAGAAGGACATCATGACGCGGCGGCGCTGGCACCGGGAAAACCACTTTGACCGTGTTTCCCGTTTTTTATATGATTCGGTCGGGCTTCCGCTTTCGGCATCGAAAATCGCCACTACCCTGCAAAATGCGGGAGTGAAAGTGTCCCACCACACCATCGGGAACTATCTTGACGCGATGGTGGATGCGTTCTTGTTTTACCGTGTACAAAGGTACGATGTACGCGGAAAAAGTATCCTGTCCACACAGGAGAAATTTTACACGGCGGATATCGGCTTCAAGCGGGCGGTCATCGGCAAGACCATGCTTTCGGACATGGGGCGCAATGTGGAGAATACGGTTTATCTGGAACTGTTGCGCAGGAACGCGCGGGTGTTTGTCGGTAAGGCGGATGCCAGCGAGATTGATTTTGTCGTGCAGACACGTTCTGGATTGACGGAGTATTATCAAGTGGCGTTCACGGCGAAGGAAACGGCCACGCTGGAACGGGAGTTACGTCCGCTGCGTGCGTTGAACGACAATTACCGGAAGTTCCTGCTCACCACCGACGGGTTTGACGGGAATGAGCATGGCATTGAAGTGCGCGACATCGAGCGGTGGTTGCTGAAAAAGGAGGAGGTGTGATGGATAGCCATTTTGAAGCGTATATCCGGCAAGGCGAGCCGGAGCAAAGGGCGAAGGGTCACGCCTGGCAGACGGCAATCGGCCTGCAGGAGGTTGACGGGCTGAAGCCGTCGCAATACCTCATCGAAACCGCGCGGCAGAACATCGAGGGCGACATCACGATTGCCGAAGCCAAAGTCCTGATTGACAGTTATTACAAAGCCAAGCCTGTCAAGGCGGTGGCGGACAGGACGGAAGAGGCGGACAAGGTTTCCGCGCGGATTGCGGAGATTCTGACCGAGAAGGCCTTTTCCTTCTCGCCTGCGGAGTATCTCGCCATCCATGGACGACTTTTCGAGGGGATTTACACGTTTGCGGGCAAGACAAGGGACTACAATATCACCAAGGACGAGTGGGTCTTGAATGGCGAGACCGTCTATTATGCCAGCGCCGAGAGCATCCGCGCCACGCTCAACCACGATTTTGAGCGGGAGAGAAACTTTGACTACAAGGGGGGGAGCCTGCTTTCGACTGTCCGGCACATTGCGGATTTTGTGTCGGGGATATGGCAAATCCACGCCTTCGGCGAGGGCAACACGAGGACGACGGCGGTGTTTGCCATCAAGTACCTGCGGACGTTCGGTTTTGACGTCGCCAACGAATCCTTTGCGCGGCATTCGTGGTATTTCCGAAATGCCCTCGTCCGCGCGAACTACAATAATCTCAAACGAGGTGTTTACGCCACAAACGAGTATCTGTACCGATTCTTTGGAAATCTGCTGCTTGGCGAAAACAATATCTTGAAGAACAGGGAAATGCGGATTGAGATGGGCGTTAAAAATGGAGAGCAAAGCGTAAACGGGAGCAAAGACGGTATAAAAGGCGAAAAAGACGGTATAAGCGGCGTGAAGGACGGTATAAATGGCGGTGCAAAGGTCGAGGGAGACGGTATAAGCAGTGTGCAACAAAAAATACTTGAATGGATACGCGAGACTCCCAACATTACGGCGAAATCTTTGTCAGAAATATTGAAAATCAATGTCAGAAACACCGAAAAGAATCTTAGAAGTTTGAAAAACATGGGCGTGATAGAGAGAATCGGCGCCCGAAAAAACGGTTATTGGCAAATTGTCAAACGATAGGGAAAACATGGAATACCTTTTACATCTTCTGATTTTGGTGGGCGTCTATGTGATGCTCTCGCAGAGCCTTGCACTTTCGGCGGGGTTCGGGGGCATGATTTCCTTGGCTCATGCGGGGTTCTATGGGGTCGGGGCATATACGGCGGCATTGCTGGCGGTGAGGTGCGGGGCACCGTTTTTGGTGGCGTTGCCGATGGCGATGGTGTTGAGCGGGATGCTTGCCTTGGGGGTCGCCGCCATTGCCTTGCGGACGGTGGACGACTATTTCGTGATCTGCACGCTAGGGATTCAGGTCGTTGTCTTTTCCTTGATGAACAACTGGATGGGGCTGACGCGCGGGCCGTTGGGCATACCGGGCATTCCCGGGATACGGTTGTTTGGGATGGCGGTTGAAAGCAAGGTGGCGTTTCTGCTGTTGGTGGCGGTACTTGCGGCGTTGATTTTCGTTGCGATCCGGAAACTGACCACCTCCTCGTTCGGGCGGACGCTACGGGCGTTGAGCGAGGATGAGATATTTGCGAAATCGCTCGGCAAGAACGTCTACCTGACCAAGCTGACGGCGTTCACCCTCGGGGCGATGTTCGCGGCGGTGCCGGGGGTGCTCTATGCGCACTACATCAGCTACATTGACCCCACGAGCTTCACGTTGGACGAATCCATCTTCATCCTCTCCATCGTCATTCTGGGCGGGATGCGGAACCTGTGGGGAAGCGTTCTGGCGGCGGCGTTCCTCGTGCTGTTGCCGGAGACGTTACGGTTCGTGGGGATGCCCGGCGCGGTCGCGGCGAACCTGCGACAGGTCGTCTACGGGGGCATTCTGGTGCTGATGATGTTCCGCTACAGCCGGGGGTTCGGGGCGGAAAGGAGGCAAACATGCTAGACCTTTGCCACATCCATAAGTCATTCGGCGACGTCCGCGTCCTCGACGGGCTGGACTTGCGTCTGGAGGCGGGGCGCGTCCACACGCTCAGGGGTGGGAACGGGTCGGGCAAGACGACGCTGTTCAACATCGTCACTGGTTTTTTGAGACCATCTTCGGGCGAGGTGCGGTTCAAGGGCAGGGACATCGGCGGACAGTCCCCCCACCGCATCAACCGGCTGGGCATTGGGCGCACGTTTCAGGACTTGCGGCTGGCGCTCCAGATGTCGGCGCTGGAGAACATCCTGCTGGCGCAGGAGCGGAGGATGTTTGCCCTCACGGCGGCGGCGGATGTCCGTCGGGCGGAGGCGACGCTGGAGCGCGTCGCGCTGAGCCATCAGAGGGACACCCCGGCGGGGGAGCTCTCCTACGGCCAGCAGAAACTGCTGACTCTCGGGTGTTGCATCGCCAACGACGCCGAACTGCTGTTGATTGACGAACCCGTGGCGGGGATAGACAAGGACAATTTCAGGAAAGTCACGACATTGGTGCGCGAGCTTCGCAACGGCGGCAAGACCATCCTCCAGATCGAACACCACCCCAGCTACATCGAAGAGACCAGCGACCGTGTGCTGTGGATGGAAGGCGGACGCCTGAGGGAAGGGACGCGCTGAGGGGGTTGGGGGAGGCGTTGGTGGGCGTGACCCAGCATCTGGCGGTGTGGCAAACATCGGGAGCCCGTGGATGGACGCGGCGGCGTATGTGATCCTCACCCTGTTTCGGATCGCGCGTCCGCCGGGTTTCAGCGGGAGGCGGATGAAGAAGGTGGAGGTGTGAGGGGGGCGGGGGGAGAGAGAGAGAAGTTTTTAGTTTCCAGTTTTTAGTTTTTAGATTGGCACGCGGATGACGCGGATTATTTGGTTTTTCGCGGATTCAGGTTTTATTTCACGCGGAGGCGCGGAGGGGGCGGTGAAACACTGTCGTCTCCAGCCCTGCAAGGGTTGAATGTGGTACTGTTCAGCCCCTACAGGGGCTGATGAAAGGTTGCCGCCCTCCGCCGGTTCCGTTCGCTACGCTCTCTTCACCGACGGTTACTCGCGTTAGGCACCTCCGGAGCCATAATGCTATAATATGCGACAGGGTTTCGCCCTATTTAGGCTATATATTTATAGCGAAATCACTTTAAAAGTGTACCGCGACAACATCCCGTTAGGGATGTTTCTTTCGGTAGAAGAGAACGCAAAAAAAATCATGGCATCCCCTCGGGATGCCTCTTTTAGGCGCATCCCGATGGGATGCGGACATGGGGGGAAGGATGTTTTTCTACCGAGAGACACATCCCTAACGGGATGTAAGAATGGAACACTTTTAAAGTTAATTCACTATACTGCGGCGAAATAGCGGCTCAATTCGCCTGTTCGTATTCGGCCGTGTGGTATGCGCTGGGAAGGCTCGGGCTCACGCTGAAAAAAAAAACGGCGGGCTACAAGGAGCGGGACGAGGGGCTGCGGGAAGCCTTCCGCGAAACCATACACCGAGTTGCACAGAGCACCACAAAGACAAGCCCAATCGTCATCTCTGTGTAACTCTGTGGCTTTTCTGTGTAACTCTGTGTAAAATATAACCTTTCGTTTTTCCTCACACACAGGTTACAAAGATTTTTGTCATCGAATGACACGAATGTCCGCGAATGTTTTTCAGATTCGTTTAATTCGCGTCATTCGATGACCACATAATCAGCGCGTGAAAAACGGCTTCAGCACCGCAATTGCCGCGCAGCACCGCTTGTATCGCTCATGTCCGTAATCTCCTTCTGTTCATCTTGTCCATGAGACAGAACCGCATAAAACGCCCTCGCGATTAGCAGTACCAGGCGCTATCATCACCAAACGTCTCGTCCTTGGCGCCACCCCAATTCAGAATGATGAATCGTCTCGAAATAATTCTGGCACATTACACAGAGTTGCACAGAGAAGACACCGAGGGACACAGAGTCTATTTTTCATTCTCTGTGCAGCTCGGTGGTTCGCCGTGTAACCCGGTGTAGCTTGAATTGCATATCTGCCTTGTCCAAATAATTATGAGACGCTTAGTAACTCCTTACTCCCCACTCTCCTATGCGTCCGGCCAGCGTTTGGTGGCGTCGTCGCGGAGCTTGTACTTCTGGATCTTGCCGCTGGCGGTCAGGGGGTAGGTGTCCACGAACGCGATGTACTTGGGTATCTTGAACCATGCGATGCGGTTGCGGCAGAAGTCGGCGACGTCGGTCTCGGTGATCTCCGTGCCGTCGGCGCAGATGATGTACGCGGCGGGCTGCTCGCCGTATTTCTTGCTCGGGACGCCCACGACCTGCACGTCCTTCACGCCGGGCATGTGGCAGATGAAGTCCTCGACCTCCTTGGGGGAGATGTTCTCGCCGCCGCGGATGATGAGGTCCTTCAGGCGCCCGGTGATGTAGTAGTAGCCCTGCTCGTCCATGCGGCCGATGTCGCCGGAGTGGAGCCAGCCGTCCTTGTCGATGCAGGCAGCGGTCTGCTCGGGCATCTTGTAGTAGCCGACCATGTTGCCGTAGCCCCGGCAGCAGATCTCGCCGGGCTCGTCAATCTCGCAGATCTCGCCCGTGTCGGGGTTGATGATGGCGACCTCCACGCCCGGCAGGGCCTGCCCGATGGAGGAGCTCTTGCGCTCGATGCTCGTCTCGAAGAAGCGCGTCTGCGTCATCACGGGCGCGGCCTCGGTGAGCCCGTAGGGGATGGAGACCTCGGTCATGTTCATCTCGTCGATGCACTGTTGCATCCGCTTGATGGGGCACGTCGTGCCGGACATCAGGCCCGTGCGCAGGGACGAGAAGTCGAACTTCGGGAACAGCGGGTGGTCCATGATCGCGATGTACATCGTCGGCACGCCGTAGGTCGCGGTGCACTTCTCCTTCTCGATGGACATCATCACGTGGACGGGGTCGTACTTCTCCACCATCACCATCGTGCTGCCGTGGTTGACGCACGCCATCACCCCCAGCACGCAGCCGAAGCAGTGGAATAGCGGGACGGGGATGCACACGCGGTCGCGCGCCGAGAGGTTCTGGCACGCGCCGATCCAGAAGCCGTCGTTCGCGATGTTCGAGTGCGTCAACTGAACGCCCTTGGGGAAGCCCGTCGTGCCGGAGGTGTACTGCATGTTGACCACGTCGTGGCAGCCGATCTCGCGCTGGCGCGCCACGTAATCCTCCATCGACGTCTGCCCCGCGAGGGCCTGCACCTCGTTGACCGAGTACATCCCCCGGTGCTTCTCCGGCCCCAGGAAAATCACGCGCTTCAGCAGTGGGAACGTCGCGGACGCGAGCCTCCCGCGCGGCTGTTCGCGCAGCTCCGGGATCAGATCATAAATCGTCTGGACGTAATCCGTGTCGCGGAAGCCGTTGATGAGGATGAGGTTCTCCGTGTCCGACTGCTTCAGCGCGAACTCGATCTCCGAGCTCTTGTAGCTCGTGTTCAGCGGCAGGAAGATTGCGCCGATCTTCGCGGCCGCGAACATCAGCGGAATCCACAGCGGCACGTTGGATGCCCACAGCGCGATCTTCTCATTGCGCTGGACGCCCATGGCCATCAATCCGCGCCCCAGGTCGTCCACCAGCTTGCCGAACTCATACCACGTCAGGCGGAAATCGCGGTCCGCATAGACAATCGCGTCCTGCACCCCGCACCGCGCGATGCTCTGGTCCAGCAGCTCCCCCAGCGTGTAATCCCGCGTGACGGGCATATTGAACCACGGCTCCCCCCGCGAGACCGCCTGCGTGTAGGGCGGCTTGCACGGCGCCGTGTTGAAAGGGTCGGTGAGTCTAAAAGAAGTTTTCATAGTTAATAACCCGTTTTTTTTTAATTAGGAATTAGAAATTAGGAATTAGGAATGAGAGTTAAAAAGTTAAAAAGTCTAAAAGTTAAAAAGTTAAAACTTCTCAACTCCTCAACTTTTAAACTTCTCAACTTCTTCATTCCTCATTCTCTAAAGTGGCATGAACACGGAGGCGACGAGCGTGGCGGGCTGGCCGTCGTGCGAGCGCACGGCGTGGGGGACCAGCGAGTTGTAGTAGACCGAGTCCCCGGCGCGGAGCGCGTGCTCCTCGTTGCCGTAGACGAGCAGGGCCTCCCCCGACAGCACGAACAGGAACTCCTCCCCCTCGTGCGACGAGAGGGGGGCCCCGCACCCCGGGTCCACGTTGATGAAGAACGGCTCCATGTGGCGGTCCGACTTCCCGCGCCCGAGGGGGGAGTAGCGCAGGCCCTCGGTGCTTGCGCCCTTGTGGGGGGCGGCCCGGGCGGTGCGGTCCTCCGCGCGGACGACCACGGGGTCCGCCGCCTGCTGGTCATCCATGAACGTCCCGAGACGCTGGCCCAGCGCACGCGAGAGACGCACCAGCACACCGAGCGCGGGGTACGCCTCCCCCCCCTCGATCGCCTCGATGACCTTCGCGCCGATGCCCGACGCCTCCGCCAACGCCTCCACGCTCATGTCCAGCCGCCCCCGGTACGTCCTGATCCTCTCCCCCACCTTCATCTCCAGTTCCGCCATGATGAAACCCCTTTACCTGTTTGTAAAAAGCAATATTATGGTATAAACTACCCTAAAAAGCAAGCCCCGAGGGAATCATAAAAAAAAAGATTAGTTTTTCTAATTTTGTACTTGATACTGAAATATAATTATTATAATATTGTAAACAACTTGAGGGATGTCAGGTGATTTCCCAGAGAAGGAGACGAATGAATGCGTGCACGAGAAAACAGAAAGGAGACGGCAGATGAACTGACAGGAAAAACAGAGCAGGAAGAGCCGCACGGCGCGGTTCAATAACGGACAACGCGAAACGAAGCAACGAAAGAACGGACGGCATGAGTCAGAACAGAAGGAAAATCACAGATGAAGAAGGACAGAACGATGGAGAGCAGGGTATGCTCCTTGGACAATGAAACGAGTGACAACCGGAATCAGGAAAGGAAACTGAAAATGAACACGAACGTTAAGAACAGTCTGATCAGCGCAGGGTTGCGCGGGATAGTAGTTACGGGCGCAACCTTGTTTGCGGCAGCCGTTTCGGCGGGGAATCGGAAAGACGGGGGCAAGGCCCACCGTCGTGCGGCCGGAGTCAGCGGCTCCAGCCTGAAAACAATCGCGGCAAGCCTCGCGGCGGCAAGCCTGTTTGCGGCGGACGCCGCCCATGCGGTCCCGTGGACCACCGTCTCGCATGCGGTTGACGGAAGGATCATCTCCGCCGCGGACATCGGCGACTCGTCGGACTGGATCGAGGTCGCGCACAATAACGGCTATTCGCTGATCGTGCGCCAGGCCGCGCTCCCCTCCTCCAACGGGGAGTTCGGGAACTCCTCCATGTACGGGAGCTCGGCCGCGCGTAACAAGGTCAACAACTGGTTCAAGAACACCTTGCCCCAGAATGCGCCGGTCCGCAACTTCACGGTGAAGCACGATGCACTTTCGTCGCTGGGGTCCTACCCCTCGCCGTCCGCGGGCCTGAGCACGCCGACGGAGACGGGTGCGACCACGGGAGACGATTTGGCGTTCCTGCTGAGCTTCTGCGAGGCCGCCAGCTTCACCAGTGGCCAGTATAACGCGAGCGGTAAGTACAA
>WRML01000056.1 GCA_009777165.1 Kiritimatiellota bacterium | reverse complement strand
CGAAGCGCATGGCGAGGTGGACCGCTTCGTCAATCTGGTTACGCGCGGTGGCGCGGTTCTTGTCGCTCGCGCCGGCCTGGCTGCTGAGGCGCGAGGACACGAAGAACCCCACGATGATCACGCTCAGCATCGCCAGGATCCCCAGCGTCACCAGCAGCGTCGCGCCGTTGCGGGAGGCCGCCCTAACGGAGTGCGGACATTCTTGTCCGCATTGCGCATTGCTCTTCCTTGCGGACAGGAATTCCCCTGAAGGGGCGCATATGGTCCGCACTCCGTTCGTCTGACTTCTGACTTCTGACTTCATCGTCTCGCCCCTCCTTTTGCCGGATAGGCCATGCGTTTGGAGAACTGTTTGCCGAGGAATTCGCGCCGCATGGCCCCCTCCTGCGTGGTGTCGCGCGACAGGGTTCCGAGCATATTCCAGTCCACCTCATCGTACAGGATGAGCACGGCATCGAGGAAATCCGGCACCACGTATGTCTCGCACTGGTCAACGGTGACCAGCGGTTCCGGGTCGGAGATCGGGTTTTTCAGCGCGTCGGGGGGGAGGGTCGCCATCACCGCGAACGCGCACTGGTCTGCCAGCAGGCTGTGCGTGCCCTTGTTCGGACGATTGGCCGCCGGGCGCTGGAACCAGTTGTAGGCGGACAGGATGTCGCCCACCGACGGCCTGCAGTCCTCGATCAGGTCGCCCAGCGTCTTCTGGGTTTCGTCCGTCCAGGTGTCGCGCTCCAACGGATAGGCGTGGCGCGAGAGGCAGTTGCTGTAGCAGACGTAGAACACGGCGTCCAGCGCATTGCGCAGGGCGGGGGCCTGCGTGGGCGTCTGGGGCGCCGCCTGACGCGCGAAGTACAGCACGATCTGCGGTGCCATGGTGCTGGCGAGCGTGTTGGTGTTGCAGTCCAGCACGAAGCAGGGCTCGTTGGTTTTCCCCCCACCCGGCACGGTACCTGTGTCCGCGACGGCCTGGTAGAAGTCGGTTGCGAGGATGTCCATGACCGTGTCGCCGTGCGCCTGCAGTTGTTGGTTCGATTGGTCCGGCGCCCAGAGGCGTGTCGCGATACGGAAGATCGTCATCAGCAACGCGAAGATGATGACGAACAGCACGAGCGCCGAAATGAGTTCGATGATGGTCAGGCCCGCGCGAGGGGACCTAGGGGACACAGGAGACCGAGGGGACGAAAGGGCAACGCCCTTGCACATATTAGCGTAGGGCAACGCCCTACGTATGGGACGCATGAACCAATCAAGGCTGAAAGCCTTGCACATCATGGAAATTGCAATACGGAGTAGGGTTGTTATGTGCAAGGCTTTCAGCCTTGATTCATTCGCCCCTTGTTTCGTTGCCGGGCGTTCAGCCCCTACGTCCCCTCGGGATCGCAACAGCAAGGATGCCGTTGCTCCTTTTATGCGGCGTGTTTTCCCGTTCATTGCATCCCCCCCGAGTTTGAAAGGATTGTCGTGAAGATGCGCGGGTCACTCGACGCCACGTTGCCGTCCGGCCAGATGAGGAGCGTCACCTGCATGGCGCTATAGGTGCCGGAGACGGGCGAATAGTAGCGGTACGTGGGCATTCGCCCGATGTTCAGGTAATAGCGCGGGTTCCAATCCGCAAGGGAGATATTGTTCGGGTCGTAGGCCTCCCACGTGTTCACGAGATTCCAGCTCATGGTCTGCACGCTGTACAGCAGGGGGACGTTGTTGGTGCACATCCCCGCGATCGGCGGGAACAGGAGGCGCACGCCCTCGGCGGTCTCGCCCCACAGTGCGATCGGGAGGGGATCCGGCAACGGGGGTACCCCGGTGCCCTCATCCCCCCCCTGTTGCCACAGGAGATACCACAGTTCAGCCTGCGTGAACGATGTCCCGTCTACCTGCCCCAGCGTGAACCCGTTCGTGCGGGCCTCGGCGACGAACACCTCGTTCACCGCGCGGAGGGTCTCGAAAACCGCGTCCGCCATCATCGTGCAACGGCGGTCGTTCTCTGCCTCGCGCGAGGACTCCAGCCCGATGCGCCCGAGCCCGAACAACCCGATCAGCGCAATCCCGATCGCCACCAACGCCAGCACCGTCTCCACCAGCGTGAAGGCGGAATGTCCCGCATGGGACGGCACTTTATTAACGTGCTGCGCGGCCAGCACGGTCGTGGGGGCGGAATGTCCCGCATGGGACGGCACTTTATTAACCGTAGGTTTTAACCTACGGCAACAGAACCGCTCAGATAATGAGTCCCGCAGGGACGACACTTCCGCGCACGAAGTGCCGTCCCTGCGGGACTTGACGGGGTGGCATCTTTGCCGTAGGTTAAAACCTACGGTTAATAAAGTGCCGTCCCTGCGGGACGGGGACTCCTGTCTATTGTCTGCTGGGCTTTCAGCCCTCACGGCTCGCGGGGACGCTCGCCCTCCAGTTGTTGCCGGGCTTTCAGCCCGAACGGAGTGCGGACATTCTTGTCCGCATTGCGCATTGCTCTTCCTTGCGGACAGGAATGTCCGCACGCCGTTCGCCAGAGGTTTCTCCGAAACCGCCGTCTCGCCTTTCGTCCTTTCGTCCCGCCCTTTCGCCCTTTCGTCCTTGTGTCCTTGTGTCATGACGGAAGGATGCAAGGATACAAGGACACCAGCCGGTGTACTCTTGCGGCCGTCGTTCAGAATTTTCATCATGGGCTTCCTCCTGCGAGATTGAGCTGGTCGGGGCGGAGTGCGGTGGGGAGCCCTGTCGCGTAGTCCACGCGGATGATACGGTAGAGGGACTCGGCGGAGAAGTTCGAGCGTGAGTCGGCGAACCGCTTCCGCGTCGAAATCACGATGTAGTGGGGGCTCGGGCCCAATGGATCGCCCTCGTCCACCGCGAGGCCGCCGTCAGGGGTGAAGACCAGCGAGCCGTAATCCTCCATCGCAGAAAAGACCGACCCCCCCCTCAGCGAGACATGACGGTTGATACGCTGCGAGGTGACGAGCGCCAAGCTCATCGAGTCGAACTGATAGTCCACCGCGAGGGGGTTTGCGACGCCGTTGGTGTCCGGACGGCACAGGCGGATGTCGTACGTTGAGATCTGCCTCAGCACGTTCGTCGCCGGATCGGTCGTGCTGTAGGTGAACAGGACGTATGAATGGTTCGCCTTCGCGAGGGCCCGCGCCTGGAGTACCCCCCCCTCGACGGTGCGCACCGCGCCGTCGAGCGCATGGATGGTCGCCCACGAGGTGTAGGCGCCCAGCACAACCACCAGCGACAGCCCGATGATCATCAGCACCGCGAGCAATTCTAAGAGGGTGAAGCCCTTATTTCTCATTCCACCACCCCCGCGCTGTAGATGTAGTTTGTGCGGTACAGGCCGGACGGCCCCATCGAGAACGCAAACGCCGTGACGTTGGAGACGGACACATCGTGATACTTGACATTATTGATGGAGACCTCGAACGTGAACATGGACTTCGGGTTGAGCCCCATGATCAGGCGGTACGGCTGACCCCAAGGGTCGGGGAAGTTGACGCGGTCGAAGTCCGTCTCGTCCTTGAGGTCAAGAAACGGGATCGCCTTGGGGTTCAGCGGGTTGATCTTGTAACCGTTGCCACCGGGGTACCCGACCGTGCTGAACGCCTGGTATACCTCGTTGGTGTTCAGGCTCAGGTAGCCCATGGCCCCCTCGTTCATCGTGATGTTGCTGGTGAACTCCACGGGCCCGGCCGCGATCATGCCGGCTGGGATGGGCAGATTGGGATTCTGCTTGACCGCCGTGTCCGTGTCGTAGAGGACCTCCCCCGGCCAGAAACCGTACTCGGCCTTGTAGCGGATGGCGGCCTGGGCAAGTGCGGTCGCCTCGGCCTTTGCCTGTTTCTTCAACGTCGCCTCACGCGCCATCCTCGGCGCCGGCAGGATGATCGCCAGCAGCACGGACAGCACGCCGACCACCATGATGAGCTCCAGCATGGTGAAGCCGTTCGGCAGGGGTTCGCCACTCGGCTGTCTCGGAGGGACCGCCCTGCCCGTGAAGATGTCGTGCCTGATCCGCATGTTTACTTCTGCCCCAAGTCCAATGTGTCCCAAGACCCCAAACGCCTGTCCTGCGCCAGTTCGGGCGTTGAACCCGCCCCCCCCCGCGACTCGCGGAAGCTGGGGATAACCGTCCAGACCACAACGTTGGCGACGACGTTGGTGGGTTCCGAACCTAGCGCGAGCACTTCCGCAGGCACGGAAATCTGGCGGTTCCCGCTGGTGTCAAACAGAACCCTGAAATACCTCGACTCGTCATTTGGCTTATCCGTCTTGAAGGGGTTGACCGGATACCCGTCCCTGTCGAAGCGCGGGAACTCGATGAAGGGGACCCCGTCCGGGTTGATGCCCTCAAACACCGCGTTGTTGTTCCTGACGACCCCCTGCAGGGCGTAAGCGATCTCCTCGGTGATGACGAACCCCCAGTCGTCGCCAGTAACGCTTTGGGTCAGGTTGGGGACGCCGTTCGTCGGCCAGACGTGGTAATAGGCGTAATATTGCTCGAACGCCACCTGGAGCTGCTTCAGCTCCGAGTAGGTGATGGCGTAACGGGCGGTCTTGCGCGCGCGCTCGAACGCGCCATAGAGCAAGCCGAGCAGCACCGCCAGGATCCCCAGCACAATCAGCATCTCAAGGATCGTGAACGCAGCCTTAACGGAGTGCGGACATTCCTGTCCGCTATGAGCATGCGGACACGAATGTCCGCACTCCTGTCCATGAGGACTTTCAGCCTTAACGGCTCGCGAGGACGCTCGCCCTCCATTTGCCCGAGGGCTTTCAGCCCTGAGGGCTTGCGGGACACTTGCCCCCACCTTTTTTGTGTCACTCGAAATAAACATCATCGCGCTCCGTCCTTTTATCTGTATCTCCTTTTCTCGGGGACTTACCGTCAGGCCCGCAGGAGAACAGATAGTACATGACTCTCGTGTTGGATATCGTATCGTCCGGGTTATCGTCTTGGGCAATGTAGATATAGGGGGTACCCCAGGGGTCAATGTGGCTCGGCGCACCCGTGATGTACTCACGGAAAAAGACATAGTCGTCGTTGTCGCCGACACGTACACAGGCGTTCTCGATGGTGTTGGACAGGTTCATGGTGTAGCTGCCCTTGGGCCAGCAGGTGAGGGTGTCGTCGCTTTGTTCGCCCTTCCGCGCGTCGTAGCAGGGGTACTCGCCGAACTGGACAAACCAGTTGTCGATTGCCGCATGCCACTGGCCCAGCTCGGCCTGGGCGCGACGGAGCCGCGTGAGGTGGTCTACATACCGCGTGAGGACCAACACCATCGCGAACAAGATGCTGGCGATGCCGACCGTGAAGCACAACTCCAACAGGGTTACGCCACGGGCAGGACGGTTCCTCCGAAACCGCCGCCGCACATCAGTCCGTAACCGATGCCGCCCGAAGCTGCACGTCCGCGCATTCATATCATTAAAAATAAATGTCCCCCAGATGTCATTATCCCATTGACGAAAACAAGTAAATCATTTTCCTGAGGTGGTGTCAATGCCAATTCTGATTTTTTTTTGAGATCGCGCCCCCGTTGGACAGGAGTGCGGGTTTTCCTACCCGCCCAATTCGATTGCGTGGACAAGAATATCCGCATTCCTTATTTTATGGATACGCAAAAAATCCTCCCGTTTCACACGCTCTGGCGGGCGGTCGCGAAACGTTCGAGCCCGGCATAATCCTTCAGGATACGCACGTCCGTGAAGCCATGCCCTTCGAGCAGGTCACGCAATGCGCCGCCCTGACCTTCCGCAATCTCAAAAAACAATTCGCCGTCGGGCTTGAGCACCATCAGCGCGTCCAGCACGAGCGAGCGGATGACATCGAGGCCGTCCCCCCCCCCGTCGAGCGCGAGGCGCGGCTCATGGTTACGGATGTGGGGGGCCAGGCGGTCAACCTCCGCCGACGCGATGTAGGGGGGGTTTGAGATCAGGAGGTCCACGCTTGCCGGGTCGAACTCGCCGCACCCGTCGCTCTCCGCGAACATCACACGCTCGCGGAGCCCGCACCGCGCGGCGTTCTCACTCGCCAACGCCAGCGCGTCCGGGCTGATGTCCAGCCCCACGAACACGCCATCCCGCATCTCCGTGGCGAGGCTCAGGATGATACACCCGGAGCCTGTCCCCACATCCACGACCAACGGCTTGGACGTGTTCTTCGCCACGTTCGAGCGCAACGCCATCTCCACGAGCTGTTCGGTTTCGGGGCGGGGGATGAGCGCGCGCCTGTCAACCTGAAGCGTGAGCGAGCGGAAATCCCACTGCCCCAACACGTACTGGACCGGCTCGCCCCCCGCCACGCGCTGAAGCCCGCGCCGCAACGCGTCCACGATGCGCGTCTCCGGCACGGTCTCCAGAAAACGGTGAAGCTCCCCCTTCCCGCACTTGCAGAGCCGCGCCGCCAGCAGCTCGCACGCCACGCGCGCGTCCGGGACACCCTTCCGGGAAAGGAACGCGTCACCCAGCCAGATGAGTTTGCCTAATGAGTTCGCCTGTTCCACGGGTCGTTTCTTCCGATCAACGAGCAACCTCAGTCCTTCTCCTAAAACGGCATCGGCTCATCCGTCGGCATGGGCCCCGGATCATCGTACTCGACCGACGCGCCATCGCCGTCCAGCTTGTCAATACGGTACGCCTGCAGGTCAACGAAATAGCGCTCCTTGAACAGGTTGCCACGGAGGTTGAATAAAACCTTCACGCGATCCCCCGGGGCGACATTCTCCAGCAATGCGCACTTCTCCTTGATGCAGGCGAACTTGATGTCCTGCGGATAATCGTCCTCCATCGTCACAACAAACTCGCGTTTGGTGAACCCGCTCGGGAATGTCACCACGTCAAACACCACCTTGACCGCGCCAACCATCTCATACGTCGTCCCAGCCATCTTCAACCCTCTTTCTGCATTGATGATTTAATGTGACCGAAATTATACCGTGTTCGTTCTCGCGACACCAGCGGAAAAACACGAATCCTCCGCTTTTGTGAAATCCGCCATTTAATCTCATTTTATGCTTGTGGTGGCTTTCCAGCATGTGATACGATTTAACGCATTCTCAAATGGAAGTTGGGTACGGTGAAAACACAATGGATGACAGCAACAGTTGCTCTTGGCCCGCGCAAACGCACACCTCAGAA
The DNA here is from genome assembly GCA_009777165.1 of Kiritimatiellota bacterium. Lineage (GTDB taxonomy): Bacteria > Verrucomicrobiota > Kiritimatiellia > RFP12 > UBA1067 > WRJS01. The sequence continues at coordinate 2,454 of WRML01000056.1, read as the reverse complement.
AGCAGGAAGAGAACGGTTCTCTTTTTTTACCGCAAATGGTAGAACGCCACCAATCCGTTTAGAACGAGAAGGGAAGGAACGCACACCCTGCACATCAGGACAAACGCAATGACGAAACCACAAACCAACACGAAGCATTTCACAGGACGTGGCGACGGCATCCTGCCGTTGACGGCTGCGCAGTTCTCCCAACAGAGAACAAGAAGGACCTTTCTGAAAGGTGCGTTTTGGGCGGCGGGCGCGCTTGCCGCCAATGCGAATGCGGCATTGAATAACAACCCCAATCAGAAGAAACCCGCACAGCCCCCCAAAACCCCGTCGACACCCCCAAAACGGCTGCCGCCATCTATCCCGAGAGGGTGGACCAACCCGGAAGTAACCGTCACCCAATTAAAGCAGGAACTCAAAAAGACAATGTCAACGGCAGGACGGAACGATTGCCTCAAAACCGTTGACATCGAAGCGGATCTTACCGGCCTTGATCCGATACTGATTGGCAGCAACATCGTGTTCTCTAAAAAATGGCTGAATCAGATTAACGCGAATGCGCTGACCCGGTCAGATTTCGAGCGGTGGCGCGATAACGCCGACCAAGTCTTTAATGCCGGTGTCCGTTTCATCGGGCAGGACGCGCCCAAAAACGGACTGAAGGTTTTTATTGATTTGGCAGCAGCCAGCAATTTTAAAAAAATTCCACAATCGCCTTACCCTTATTTCCTCGCCCATGCCCATTCTCACACAAACGTGATCTGCTATAACGACACGACGTTACAGGACCGTTTTACGCAAATCAAGCAGAGCGATTGCGATTGCACAATGATTCATGAGTTGGGGCATATATTCGCAAACAACAGACCATGGGAGGCGGAACCTGAAAGCTGGGCAAACCTGATGGTCGCCTATGTCCTTGAAACCGCCGGCATCCGTTATGACGAAGCCGATGCCAGAACACAATATCGCCAACGCATGTTCAATGAAGCGCAGGAAAAATTTGAAAAAGCCCGGAAGGTGGAGGTGTTCGCATACGAGGACGGGACAGCGTACGACTATTACCTTTTCGGGCTTGTAGACAAGGTAGGTTGGGAGGCCTATCGAAAAGCATTCCGCAGTTACTACGATGGTTCCTATACTTTAAAAAAATATAAAGTGTATCAACAGTCAGACAGACATAATTATAAAGGGGACGACAAAAAAGTTTGCGCGCGGGATTTTTTAGACCGGATTGCGTATTGCTCTGGACAGGGGGAGGGCGTATTAAGAAGTTTACCGGACAAAGGCTTGCTTTTAGATCGCTACTTTAACCCACCGGTTGCCCGGAAACAAAACCCGTCTAAACAGCTAAAAAGAGGAAACAACTGATGAAAACCAGGATGGAAAAATGTTGGGGTGTCGCACTGGCGGCACTGCTTGCCGGGGGCGTATCCTCCTGCGGCCCGACAAAGGAGGCGGGGACCGCGAAAAAAGACCTCCGTGAAATTCATGAATCGGTGGTTCAACAGGGCGGCTGGGAGAACGTGCTGCACTCCGTTGACGACTGGGCGAACGTAGCAAAAGCAATGAAGGCGAAAGGCGAGAACATTTTAGACAAGAGAGGAACGAAACGTTTTGATGTTTGGAAAACGGCAGCCGGAAGCGGAATCGCGCAAGGACAAACGCTACTCGGCCTGTGCTGCCTCAGTGGCAGTGGTGTTGATAAAAACCACAACATGGGGAAAGCCTGGATTGAAAAAGCCGCCAAAAACAGATGCAGTGTGGCAGCGGTCATTAACGTTGACATTGAACTCTGCGGATACCCTCCCGATGTCCCCGATGACGCTCAGGACGGGGGTGGCGATCCCCCCTCCCAAGACCCACCACCAAAAGAGGTGACAGAATGTACCGTTACCTTTGATGCCCAAGGAGCCACGCTTCCTTTCGTCAGCAAGACCGTGACAAATGGAATGGCTTATGGCACATTACCCCTTCCGTTACCCTACCGTGGCTTCCGTTTCAATGGATATTATTCAGCCCCCAACGGTGATGGTCGGAAGATTGAATCCACCACACGCGTGGAGGAAACGGCCGACCATACGTTGTACATCCACTGGATACCTTAGAGCATTTTAAGAAATCTCGTGTCCGCTTTCCACCAAAGGCTGAAAGCCCTCGCGCCTGTGTCGAGAAGACGTAACCTCTGGAGTGCGGCGGCTTGCCGCCGCGCGGGGACGCATGTATAGCGAAATCACATTAAAAGCATACCGCGACAACATCCCGTAGGGATGTTTCTTTCGGTAGAAGAGAACGCAAAAAAAATCATGGCATCCCATCAGGATGCCTCTTTTAGGCGCATCCCGTGCCCCATCGGCCGCGCCTGCGCCGACGGGGGTCCCTTTTCCTGCGGACATGGGGGGGAGGGCGTTTTTCTGCCGAGAGAAACATCCCTTGACTAGAGCGTGTTCACACAAAAGGCTGAAA
>WRML01000055.1 GCA_009777165.1 Kiritimatiellota bacterium | reverse complement strand
AGTCGCCCATCCCGTTCCCTTCGTAAACCCCCGCGACGCGGGGCGGGCAGAGGGATCCGATGTCAATCTGGCACCCGCTTCTGATGTGGATGCCTGGATGGAGCACCGCGCCTTCCGTCTCCGTGCGGAGGGGGAAGCGGAAGGTCTCCATCGGGAGCCACCTCACCGCGTCCGCCACGCCGTAGTCCGGCCAGAGGGATACCGCGTGGGGAGGGATATTCGTCCACCCCTCGGACGGCACGGAGAACTCCGGTATCATCACAAAGCCCGCGTCGAGTTGCGGCTGGGTGAACGCCTCTTCGGATACCTCGCCGAAATGCTGCACGCGCAAGGCCATATCTTCTTCGGATGCGGCGGAACGGATTGTCTTGCCCGTGTCCGTCTGTTTCAACGGCGGCGGGTCTGGCGGCGGGTCTCCCGCTGGGGGGGGGATGAAGGCTTTTTGACCGAATGCCACGCATCCGGCGATACATACCGCCGAGAGGAGTTTTTTACACTGTGCTTTTGTGATGTGGATTGAAAGTGTCATGGTGTGCCTCCGTTCAGCGGATGATGATGAGGGTCGGGCTTGTGAACAGGGTCACGGAAGCAGAGGTCGAGTGCGCGTCGCCGCGCTGGAAAACACGGAACGCATTGAACCTGTGCGGGGAAAACAGGTCAAGGACATCCCCGTCCGGCAACGCCGTGAAATCCTCGCCGTCAACGGTGAACGAGAGGAGTTCCGGCGGGGTTTCGTCAGTAAAGAACTTGGCGCGGATCACGAGGCTGCGCGGGGACATCCCAGCCTCGGCCGCCCCCTGCGCCGCCTCCTGACGGAGCCCTTCGTGCCTTACCACCCAACTGCCGGAATCGAATCCTACCGAGACGGCCGCGTCCGCAAAATCCAGCCCACCACTTTCAGGGTCTCTTATGCCGAGCAACAGTTCAACATTCCCACTTGAAGAGGCAAAGAAATTGAGGGCAATCTTTACAATCGTGGTCGTGTCTTGGAGCGGCGGCACCGCGTCCGTCCCGTCAGACTCCCCGTGTGCCTCCGTGGACACGGGAAGTGCGGCGTGGACACTCTGCGTCTCAAAGGCGGATGCCCCGTGAGGACACGCGAGGAAACCGATAAGGGACAGGCAGGAAGCAAAAAGGATTTTGCCTCTTCTGCCCGTCTTCCGTCTCAACACTAATCTTTCAGTAGACATGAGGGACATTTTAGCACCCCTCTTGCATCTCGTCAACAACCAGCTCATTGGTTTCTCCTTTTACTGTTCTCAACACGTTTTCCCAAACAACCGCTAAAGCGGGTTTCTTCGCTTTCCCGTCAAGTCAAGACCTAGACGTTTGGAATGCACATCATAGTAACAATTATGTTTCAGTCATGCAACATAAAAATGTTTCAGTGGAGAAACATTGTTGCCCTCTTGTTTTCCCTATAATTAAGGACATGGCAATTTTACATGATGACGAAGAGAGAGCAGACAGGGAGCGGGAGAGCGATCAGGTGCACGGGGTGCTGGGAAAAAACCTGCGCAACGTCATCAATAAGGCTAGGACACCAGACGGGAGTGCTGTCTCACTTACATGGTTGTGCAAAGTGACGACATTGAACCGCGTGTCTATTTGGCGGTTAGAGAAAGGCGACAGGAGCCGCATGACTATCACGAGCCTCGTCCGCTTAAAAGAGGCGCTCGGTTGTTCGTGGAACGACCTTCTGAAAGGGTGTGAGAGCAATATTGTTAAAGAGCGTAAGCGGTATCTCAAGAAATAAGGGCACAAAACTAGAAAACGTTTACGCCGCCGACCTCAAGCCTGAAATTTTGATTTGCCTCCCCACCCGCCGTTTGCTATTTTTATCTCCCCAATGAAGCCTTTGGGGATAAAGAGAGCATTGTTTGATTGGTTGCTGTGGGGGACAGTCCTGACGTTGATTACGACGGGATGGGTCTATGTGGCCACCGTGCCGGGGGCACCCTGCCTCGGTGCGTTTATCCTCGGCCTGCGGGTCATTTCCGCCGCTGGGGCGGCGGGTATCCTCAACGGGTTCGGCATGGACATCTGGCGTATCGGGACGGGCTTAATCTCACCAGTGCCGGGCGCGGAATTTCAGTTCGACGTGGCCCACGAGTGCAGCGGCATCCTCTCGCTTTTCGCGCTGACGGCACTGGCGGCCGTGAACGCGCTCTTGGAGTTGAAAACAAATCCGCACAGGATTATGCTTTTCGCCTGCTCGATCCCGCTCGCGATAGGCGGGAACATATTTCGCGTCCTCTCCATCTGCCTCGTCGCCCGCTGGTTCGGGCAGGACATCGCGGTAGGGGCTTTCCATTCATTTTCGGGGTTAGCCTCTTGCTCCATCTGCGTGATACTTCTTTTGAAAATCGAGAAGCGCATCAAACGGCGGGAGCAACCCTGATAAGGAAATTTTAATTCATCAGTTCCGCCACACGGTTCTGCAGCCTGTGCCGCTTGGCGGCGTACATGGCTTTCATCCGCGTGTTTTTCGCGCCGTCCTCCTTTTCGCGGAGCCCGCGTATCCTGACCATCAGGCGTTCGACGGATTCTTTTTTGCGGAGGAACGGGTGGCTGGCAATCGCGCGTCTCCTCGCCTCCGGGGTCGCGGCGGTTTTGTATTGATGACGTGCCGCATCGAACCGCCCGGCGGCTTCGTAATAACGCCTGTCTTGGATTTCGGGCGCGTCGGTGTCCATTGCGAAACTCCGCGCGAACGGGATATGGTTGAGGCTCGGGGGTGTGCCTTCCGTGACCCAGCCGTAGGTCTCCTGCGCGAAAAGCTGGAGTTCCCGCCCGATGCCCACGCCGATGAAGTCAACCCAGTGCTTGATGATTTCGGGGGATATGTCTATCGCCCCGCTGTTCCTGGAGTCGCCCCCGGTCAGTCGGTTTAACCCGCTTGCGGCACGCTTGTAGGGTTGCGGTGTGCTGCGGTAATACCGCTCGGACTGCGGCTTGTGCCTGTCGTAGGGCGAGCCGGGGACAATCGGCCTTCCCGTCCAGTTTTTGTTCTCGCTCTGCTGGACGAACGGCCTGGCAACCGTCGGCGAAAGCGTCTGCACCATGCTCCCGGCCTCGCCGAGCGGGTTGATGACGCTGTCCGCAAACATCTTCAGCGTTTCCGCGCCTGAATTGAGGAAGTTGTCGTCGCCGTTCACGCAGTCCGCCGTCTTCACGCCGACGTACCACAGGAACGCGGGGATGTCCCTCATGCGGGCCCGCGCCCACTTGCCCTTTGTGAACGGAACCTTAAACACGAAGCCGCCCTGCTTGACCCATTCCTCGACATCCCCGTAGCCGTCGTCCCAGCCGAACGCGCGCGACAGCATCCGGGCGATGAACGACAGGAGGACGATCGCGGCGAGAGCCTTCCTGCCGTGCGGTGTGCCGAGCAGCGACTCGCCCATCCTGTACGCCCCCTGGATGCTGGCGTTCGAGAACAGGTAGAGCGCGTTGATCCCTGACGTGTATCTCCCTTTCCTGTGGAAATCCACCGTCACGTTACGCGCGAGCTCCGTCGCGTCCTTCACGGGCATACCCGACTCACGCGCCGCCATATATGTCGCAAAGCGCGTCCCGAGCTCGCCGACCTGATTCCACTTCCTGACGAAACGCGCCGCGGCGTTGAACCCTTTCATCAAACGGTTGGCCTCCCCCTTGCCGGACATCCCGCCCAACTGTTTCAGAAGCGCGTCCCGCACCTCCTCCTCGCCGCGGCTGTACTTCTGCTCCATTGACATCCCGCTCCCGATTGCCTCCTGCAGGTAACGCCCTGCCTTGGTGTCGGCAAACGCGCCCGTATCCTCGTAGTGCTTGATCGCCCTCCATGCGGAGGGGAGTTTCGTCGGCATTGCGCGAAGCACGTCATAGAGGCCGTCGCCGCCCAGGTTGACAAGCGCGTCAAAGAAATCGCCGAACACGTTGCGCGGGAGGAAGAACGGGTTCAGCGTCGTCAGGCCGCCGCGCAGGTACGGGTTGACCGTCCTGTTCAGGAGCGAAATCCATCCGGCCTTGACGCGCTCGTCGCCCTTGATGCTGTGGACGATGCGCTCGGCGTTTGCGCCCTTGAACGTGATGTACACCCTCTTGCCGTTCTCCTTGACGACGACAACCCTCCTGCTGGAAGCGTCGCCCGGGTTCATCCCGTAGTCGTAGTCGTTGACAAGGACAACCTGTTTCGCGCCGCCCTCCGTGTCAATGACCGCCTCTTTTTTCGGCACCTTATTTGTTATCGCGTACAAGTCCTTCCTGTCGGCAAGCCTCAACAACCCCAGCAGCTTCAACCGCGCCTCGTTCTCGATGGCGCGTTCGATCGCGGCGTAACCTTGAAGCACCGACTGCACGATGACATCCGCATTCTCCATCCCGAAATGCCCGGCGGCGCGCCTGAACTCGCGTGACCCGACGCTGTTACCGTTCGCGTTCCCATGCCACTGACGGCCGCCGTCGCGCATCTCGATGTGAAGCGGCACATAGAACGGCGACATTTTCGCCAGCACCTTTGCCTCCGCGCCCGACATCAGCCCGGCCTCCGCACGACGCGCCAAAAGCCTCTGGTTCATCTTCACGAGCGAGTTGTGCGCCTCCTCAAGAAACCTGAAGCCCGGCCTATCCTTAAACGCCTCCGCCGTCTGTCCGGCTTGTTCGTCCGAAAGGTTTTTCCCCGCCCAGCCCTCGCTCTCCAGCAGCGCGTCAATAAACTCCGCGTCTATCCCTCCGGGCGGGATTTCCCCGCCCATCCGCTCCCGGATGAAAAGTTCCATCGCCTTGCCGGGCAGATCATTTCTCCGCATCTCTATCATCCCGTTGAAGAACGGCGCGTGAACGGCCTGCGCGTAGGCGTTCAGGTCTTCAAGCGTCCAACCGCCGCACTGCAACGATTGGATCATCGGCCTGATGAATGTGTCCTGCATTTTGGCTGCCTCGACAGCGAACAGGCTGACCGCCTTCCGCTTGACGGAGATAAAGTCCTCGCCGCTGTCCAGCGCATCCCTGGCCGCTTTCGGCAACGCGCCCTTCAGCCGCCTGTGCAGCATCTCCGCCCAGTATAACGTGTCGGACAGGTTGTACTTGATCGTGCCGTACACATCCCCCCGCTCGCCAGCAAGCCAGCTTTCAAACCTGTCGTCGGCCACTGCCGCAATCATCTTGACCTTCGGGTCGCGCAGGGACGACCCGATTGTTTCAGCCGTCGCCTCCGCTGCCTTCTGCCGATTCTCATCCCCGGCGTTTTGCCTCGCCGTCCCCAACGGGCCTTTCTTCGGGAACGGCTGGCGGAAGCGTGTGCCGTCATCCGTCTCCTGACCGCCTTCCTTGGGATTCATTGACGCTTCAATCTCTTTTGTGAGCCGTTCCAGTTCCGCCAGTTTGCGCTCCAGCACCTCCGCATCCTTGCTTTCATCGGAATCATTGACCGCTTGCTCCGCCCGGGCGAGCCGCCTCTCCGCCGCCTTGACGGACTCGTCCAATTCCGCAAGTGCCTTGTCCGACGTGCTGCGCGTAAGCGCACCCTTCATCACCGACACCGATGCCCCGTCGAATGACGGGTAGCCTACGATAGCCTGAACCCTCGCGACAATGCCGAACGCATCGCTCTCGATCTCGACAACCCCCGCGTCATCCGCTTTCGCGGTCAGTTTCGTCCCGAACACGTCACCGAGCGGCCTCCTCCGCCTGTCTTGGAACGTCGTCGCGAGAATCGGCTGAAACGCCTTGGCGATTTCGGCGTTGTCCTGCGACACCGTGCCGTCCGGCAGCGTCACCTCGAACGCGCCCGCCTTTCCTGCCGCCTCCCTGTAGCCCTCTATCCGCGCGCGCCGCACCTTTGTTTCGACAGTGACGGACGACAAGGCCGCTTGCGCGAAATGAAGCTCAAGGGCCGCCGCCCTCCTCATGCTCTCTTCCGCCCCGACCGTCGAACGCAACAAGTCGATCTCGCGCTCCAGCGTGATTTTCCGCATGATGCGCGGGTCGCCCGTCGCCATCGCCTTGACTTCCTCGTATGTGAGCGACGGGGAATCCACGTCCTCTATCGTCCGTGCCCCTGCCCCGCCCTTCATGGCTTGCTCGATGAACCGCGCCTTGCGCTCCAGCGTCTGCCACATATACACGTCGAACGTCCCTTTCGTGACGTAATGGTGTATCTCGACCTCCTTGTTCTCGTTGCCCGGCCGGATGATGCGCCCGTTGCGCTGCTCGACGTGCGCGGGCTTCCACGGCACGTCAAGGTGGTGAAGCGCGGCGAGTTTTGCCTGGACGTTCGTCCCCTCGCCCATCTTCCCCGTGCTGCCGATCAGCACACGCACATCCCCCGACCTCACCCGTGCGAACAGCGCGGCCTTCTCCGCATCCGTCTCCGCATCGTGGATGAATGCGATCTCCGTCGGTTTCACGCCCATCATCACAAGGTGGGCTTTGAGCGTGTTGTACACGTCGAACGAGCCCCTAAGCCCCTCCTCGACACCAGCGTCCTCCGCGGGCTCCGCGCCTTCGGTAAAAACGGCATCCGCGCCGTCCGCCAGCACACCCGGCCTCATTGCGGCCGCCGTCTTTTTTGGCTGCGCCTTTCGCGGGATGCCCGCATCCGAGAAGACAAGCTGCGTGCCATTCCTGTCCGCCGTCTCTTCGTAGATTCTGGCGACCTCCCGCGCCGCCACCGCGATACGCCGCCCGGACGCATCGGGGAGGCCGACCAGCCGAGGGTCTATTGCCGCCATGCGCCCCTGCGTCGTGATGAGCAGCATATTATCCTTGTCGTTATCCCCCTTGGTCAGATTCGCCGCCCGTTTCTCAAGGCTGTCTATGAACTGTTTCTGCACCTCGCCCGGCTCAACGGTGTGGACGATTGGCTTGCCTGTTTTGAGCGAGGGACGCTCGACGTTCAGGTCGCCGCTCGACACCACATCCGCGAACGACCTGAAAACGCTGGTCAGTTCTGGCATATTGATGAACCTTGCGAACCGCGCCTTTGTCCTGAACCCCTTCCCGGTCGGCTTCATCTCCACGCCTTCCACGACCTCCCCGAACATCTTCGCCCATGCGTCGAACGATGTGATGCCGAGCCTGTCAAGCTCTTTCGGCGCGAGATAGCGCATCATCACATACATCTCGCTCATGCTGTTGCTGATGGGTGTGCCCGTTGCGAACACCACACCCCGGCGGCCGCCGTGCATATCGCTGACATACCGCGTCTTCATCTCCATGTCCTGCGCCCGCTGGGACGTGCTTCCGCCGATGCCCGGCACGTTGCCCTGGCGCGTGGCAATCTGGATGCCCTTGAAGTTGTGCGCCTCGTCCACGAACAGGTAGTCCACGCCCAACTCCTCGAACGGGGTCTCCTTGTCCTTCACGCTTTCGTTCAGCAGCTTCTTTAGCTTGTCCTCCAGTCTTGCCTTCGCGTTTTCGATGTCCTTGACCGTCCTTTTATTGTTCCGTGACGACCTGTCGGCCTTCGCGCTCCAAATGGCAAATTCAAGCTCCTTAATCTGCCCCTCAATGTACCGTTGGACGTACTCCCTGCCCATGCCGATACGCGAAAACGAGGAATGCCCGATGACGACCGCATCCCAGTCGCCGTTGGCAATCTTCGCGATCAACGCCTTCCGCCTCTCTTTCGCAAAGTCCGCCGCTGTCGCCGCCAGCACGTTCGCGTTCGGGTACGCCTGTGTGAACTCACGCCCCCACTGCTCGATCATGTGGTTCGGCACGGTAATCATCGGCTTTCTTGCGATTCCAGTCCTCCGCAGCTCCATCGCGACACCCGCGACCTCGAACGTCTTCCCTGCCCCGACCGTATGCGCCAAAAGCAGGTTCCCGCCGAACACCCCCCTCGCGATCGCCCGCCTCTGGTACTCGCGCCCGGGCGTGTCCAGCCGCACCTTCCACATATCGCTCACGCCCGGCAACTCGACAAGGCTCTCGTCGTAACTGCGCGGCACATTGTCGTTCATCGTCGTGTTGTAGAGCTTCTCGATCCGCGCCGCCCGTCCCTCGTCAGCACTTATCCACTTGGCAAACGCCTCCTCAATCTTCTTGGCGGCAACGGTGACTTCCGCAGTCGCTTTCGTGTCAAGGCTTCGTGTCCCGTCTATGTTTTTGGTGTAAACGGTCAACGGCTTGCTGTTCATCATGCGCTCAATGATTTCGTCTGCGGTGAGCGCCTTCGCGTCGTATTGCCCGCGCCCATACCGCAGCCTTCGGAAATCAATCCGCCATGACGCATCCGTCGGATTGTACAGCACATCCGCATGACCGCCCGTTATCTCCGAGATGAACGCCGCGTAATCCTCGGCGGGTATCCATCCCTGACCCATACGGACGAAGATGTCTTTCAGACTGATGTCCTGCGGCTGCACAGCCTCCAGTGCCTTGACATTCGCCGCGAACGCGCCGTCTATCCCTGCCGCCGCCGTTGCCGCCGCCAGTTTCCGCCTGACCTGCCCGCTCAGGTACTGCCCCGCCGTCTCGTACCCGCCCGTCTCCGGGTTCTTGAACACGGCCTGCGATGCGGCAAGCTGGCGGGCGACCTCTTCCTGCGGAAGCCCCGTGAGCTCCGCCATCCGCGCCATGTCAACCGTGCCCGACTCGCTCAGGCTGATGCGGAGCGCGTCCAGCGCATTGTCCGCCCGTTCTGCCCGTGACGGCGTTCCCCTCAAAACCCGCTTCGTGAAGATGTCCGCCTTGCCCGCGGTCTTCTTCCCCTCGTCCCATTTCTCCAGCGACAACACCCTCACGCCGTCGGCACTGTCAAGCAAGATGACGGACTTGTTCTTCCCCTCATTCAGATACCCGTGCTTCACGACAAATGCGTCATACGCCTTTTCAAGCCTGTGCTGACGCTCTCGCAGCCCTGCGTCGTCAACGTCCGCCAGCATCCCGTCTATGAGGTTTCTAAGCGCATGGCGGATTCGGATCGCGTCCTCCGCGATACCGACGTGTCCCTTCGGCAGCTTGCCTTCGACAGGGCTCATGGCCTCGCCTTCCTTGACCATGAGCTTGCCGCCGATCACGTCTATGTTGCCCTCCCGCAGGCCGTTCTCGTCATAGACAACCTTTGTTTCCTGCTCCGGCTTCGCGGGCTTGTGCTCCTCCGCCTCATACTTGACTTCCGCCGAAATCTCCCCGAGCGCGGCGCGTATCCGCTCTTCCGTATCTTTGCCGCCCTTGACCTTAATCTCTTTCCCGTACCGGCCCGCTGACGATGAGAGAACCCCGGCCACCATGCCGGGGTGATCTTTGAAATAGGAGTTGTATTTCGCGCCGTCAAGCAGTGCGCTCTCCATGAATGCGGAATTGTCCGCCGTCCCGCCAGTCTTCCGGATGATGATTATGTCGGACGCGACATCCGTCCCCGCGTTTTCCTTGAACACCCCGTTCGGGAGGCGGACAGCCCCGGCGATCTGGCCGCCGTTCTTTTCAAGATAGGTGATGAGCCGTTTGTTGTCCTTGTCAAGTGTCCCCGTGCTGGTGATGAACGCCATCACGCCGCCCGTCCGCAACTTGCCGAGGCTCTTTGCGAAAAAATAATCATGGATGCTGAACTTGTGGCTGTTGTATGCGGGGTCGTCAACCCTGAAATCCCCGAACGGGACATTGC
>WRML01000054.1 GCA_009777165.1 Kiritimatiellota bacterium | reverse complement strand
TATAGTGAATTCACATTAAAAGTGTTCCATTCTTACATCCCGTTAGGGATGTGTCTCTCGGTAGAAAAACGCCCTCCCCCCCTTGTCCGCATCCCATCGGGATGCACCTAAAAGAGGCATCCCGATGGGATGCCATGATTTTTTTTGCGTTCACTTCTACCGAAAGAAACATCCCTAACGGGATGTTGTTACGGTATGCTTTAGAAGTGATTTCACTATAACCACAATAGACACAATGGAATACACAATGGACACGATTCCCTCTTGTATCCTTTGTGTCTATTGTGAAAACCATTGTGTCCATTGTGGTAAAAAATGGAATGGTTTTCAACTGAACAAACTATAGCGAAATCACTTTAAAAGTGTTCCATTCTGACATCCCGTTAGGGATGTGTCTCTCGGTAGAAAAGCGCCCCCCCCCATGTCCGTAGGAAAAGGGGCCCCCATCGGCGCAGGTGCGACCGATGGGGCACGGGATACGCCTAAAAGAGGCATCCCGATGGGATGCCATGATTTTTTTGCGTTCACTTCTACCGAAAGAAACATCCCTAACGGGATGTTGTCGCGGTACGCTTTTAATGTGATTTGACTATACATCCCGTTGGGATTTGAAATTTTGGCGACACGTTTCGTAGGCCTACGTTGCTACGTTGTACGATCCCATCCGTTCAGGGTTAGAAACGGATACGTGAAATGTCATTTGTGTCAACTCACGCTACTTAACATTGAGTTCCTTCTTGATCTGCTTGACCTCGTCGGCGAATTCGAGGCGTTCGGTCTCGATCCGGTCCAACAACCATCTGACGCTGTCGTTTTTCCTGACGTAGAGCTTCAGCGCGTCAAACGCGAGGGTACGCTCCACCTGACGCGGCGCGAACCAAATGGCTTGCTCTAACACCGCGATCACACGATGCTTGATGCGCATCTTGTCTTCGCGCTTCGCGACATCGGTCAGCATCCGCCACGCCAGATTCTGTACGCCGAGGTCACGGTCGTTTTTTCCCGCCAAGACCAGCGCGGGCAGCGCATCCTCGTTATTCCATTTGCCGAGATTGCGGACGGCGTCCTTCCGCGTGTCTACATCGCCTGACTCCAACCGCTTGGACAATACCGAGAGCGCAAGTGGGCCTTGGCTCACGCCGAGCAACGCTGTCAGCACGGGTACGAAATCCGGCGGGCTGTCCTGTAGCAACCCCGCAAGATGGCGTTCCTGCGACACCTTGTCGTCCGACTCGGTCAACGTTGCCGTCAGCGTGCCGAACAACAAATCAACGGCTTGCGGTTTCAGTTTCTGTGCGAAATCGAGCAGGGGACGGAAACCGCCTTCCGGGGCGTAGGTGCGGATGACCGCCGCCGCACTCCGCATCAACGTCATGTCCGCCCCGTCAAAAAATTTCGGGTTCATTGCGAGGGTATAGACCTCGGGATAGTGCCGTGCCGCCAGCAGGTCCAACACCGCCGCCTGATTCGTCGCCGTTTTCGATTTGAGCGCACTCACGAGATAACGGTCGATGGACGGGTTCGGGATCCGGCGCAATGCCTCGCGGAGGTCTTCCGAAGCGGGGGTACGCTTGTACATCTCGATCAGCTCGTCTGCGGCCTTGTCGTCCTTCATCTGCCCGCATGCGGCGATGGCGGCCTTGCGGACCTCCTCGTCCGTGTCGCTCAACGCTTTGCGGATGGCGGGGGATGCGGCAGGATCGTTCCGTTCCGCCAGCACCGTGATCAGTTGTATCCTGAAATCCGGCGACGGAAGGGTCGCGAGCGCGGCGGCGGCGGCGCGCGTCAGTTCGGGGCGCAGATCGTCGCGGGCGATCTGCGCCAGCGCGGCCTCGCGCTCGAACACATCGTAGCCCGTCATCATGGCGATGATGGCCTTGGCGTCCGCACGTGCCAGCTTCGCATGGATCGCATCCCAGTCTTGGGCACACAGGGAGATTCCCATGAGTGTGAAAACGAAAAACAGTTTGCATTGGTTATTCATCATTCTTTCTCCTTTTTTGTAGCACGCAGATGGCGCAAGAGGATTAGGATTGACGCAGATTTTTGAATTGTCTGATCTGCGTCAGTCGAGAAAATCTGCGTCATCTGCATGCCCAGTCAACCATCCTGCCCCTTTACGCCAAATCCCATTGTTTCCGTTTCTCGCACGCGAGCATCTTGTCTGCGTCCGGCGCGTCAATGAAGCGTTCCGTCTGCGGGTTCCAGCGCAGGGGCCGTCCACATGAGATTGCGATATTGCCCAGGTGCGCCAGCGTGATGCTCCGATGCCCCTTCTCGGCGGGGGCATAGGCGGACGCGCGCGTCCTCACCGCATTCAGGAAACTGATATGCTCGCCGTCGATCGGTGCGCTGGTCAGCTGCACTTCACCGGGGCCGATCGGCTCCAGCAGTTTCCGGTGCGAGGCCTGTACGGGGCTCCGCCAGCCGATGGACTCGACCCACCCCTCGTCGCCCTCAAACCGGAGGGAGGGCTGGTTGGCGTCCACGACCAGCTCCACGCCGTCCTCATACTCAAAGCGCACGCAGAAGCCCAGCCAGGTGTCGTACAAGTCATGCTGGGGTTTCCAGCCGACCCCCTCGACCTTCACGGGCCCGCTGTGTTCGCGGTTGAGCGCCCACTGCGCGATGTCGAAGAGGTGGGCCCCCCAGTCCGCCAGCATCCCGCCGCTGTAGTCCGACACCCAGCGGAACACGAAGTGGGTCCGCGCGGGCGTGTAGGGTTTCTCGGGTGCGGGTCCCAGCCACATATCGTAGTTCAGTTCCGGCGGCGGGTCGCTATACTCGACGGGCCCCTGGCGCCCGCCCGGCCAGAAGCTGTCGCCCGGCAACCCCACCGTCACGCGCCTGACCTTCCCGAGGCGGCCGCTCCGGACAATCTCACAAATCTGGCGGTACTCCGGCGCGGTACGATTCTCCGAAGACGTCTGGAACACGCGCCCCGTTTTCTTGATGGTGTCCACCAGCCTCCGGCCGTCCGCGACGTTATAAGTGAGCGGTTTCTCGCAGATCACGTCCTTGCCGGCCCGCGCCGCGAGGATAGAGACGATGACGTGCCAATGGTCGGCGGTGGAGACCATGATCGCGTCCGTGTTGTCCATGGCGAGGAGCGCGCGGAAATCCCCGTCCGCCTTGATCCCCTTGCCGTAAACATTCTCCATCTGTTTTTGCGCGTCTTTCTGGCGTTTCGCGTCAACGTCGCACACGGAGACGAGCTGGATGTCCTTCATGTTTCGCATGATGGCGAAGTTGCGGTGGATGAAGTGGTCCCCCGCGCCCACGCATCCGACGGTGATGCGGTTGGACGGTGCAGTCCACCCCCTCCCCAGCACACGCGCCGGAACGAACACCGGTGCCGCCCCTGCGATTAGTGCCGCCTTCAGAAATCCCCTCCGGGGTATCCCAGAACTCATAACCGTTTCCTCCTTAGAGACCAATAACATACCACATGACCGCCGACAGCCGATAGTTTTTTTTTTACCTTGATTTTCCCCTTCCCTCCCGTATTACTGAAGTACGAACTCGACGGGGATGGTGTCATATTGCTTGAGGAAACCGGCCGAAAGCCCATGGATGGGGGGACAGGTGGCAGCGGCCTTGAGGACGGTCTGGTCAAAGTAGGTGCTACCCGAGGACTGGCGGATGCGGTACTCGACAATGCGTCCGGTGGAATCGAGGCGGATGGTGAGCACCGAGGGGCGGGTGCCCGCGTCTGATACCCTGGGCTGAACCCACGCGCCCCGCAACGCCTGGCTGATCATGGACAAGCAACGGGAGACCTCGTCTGGCGGCACCTGATTTTTCATGCCGGGTTTTGCGCCGTCTTCCAAAAGTTTTTTGATTTCCGCCTGGGACAATTTTTTCTCCGTGACGGGTTTCAGTTTGGTGAAGTCCTCTTTGGGCGGGAGCGTCACACGTTTCCCTTTCTCGAAAGGTTTCGGCTCAGGTTTTTTTTCTGGCTCTTTCGGCTTTTGTTTTTCGATGACGACCGCCTCTTGGGGCGGGGGCAAGGGGAGGGGGTCATCCGGCATGGGCAGGGGCACTGGTTCTTGTTGCACCGATGCGGGCTGGACAGGCTCGGACTCCACAAGGTTCTCCACCAGCACGACGGTAAACTCCGTCATCACGGGTATCTCGCGCGGACGGAAGTGCGGCAGGAGCGGGATCATCACCGCACCCATCAGCAGCAGGCCGTGCAGCCCGCATGACCATCTCAATGAGTAACTGTTTATCGGGTTTCTGTGTATCAAGTGTTTACTCCGCTTGCGTGATCAGTGCCATTTTCGTAATCTTGACCTTGTAGAGGATTTTCACGACCTCCATGATTCTGCCGTAGTCGAGCCGCTCGTCGCCGCGGATCAGCACGGCGGTGTCGGGGTTTTCGGCGGCGAGGATCCCGAGCGTCCGCTCCAGATCCTCCAGTGAGATCGGCTTGTTGTCCAGGAACGCTTTCCCTTCCACATCCAGCGAAATGGTGCTCGGCTTCTTGTCGTTCGTCAGCGTGTCAGACTGAGCCTGTGGCAGACGCACGGAGATGCCCTGCTCCAGCGCGGGCATGGTGATGATGAACGTGATGAGCAGCAGAAACGTCAGGTCAATCAGTGACGTCATGTCAATGTTGCTGAACGTTTTCGTTTCCTTCTTGCGGCTCAACCTGCGCAGTGCCATCAGTCCCCTCCCCCCTTGAACTCGCAGGTGATGCGCCCCATGACTTCGTCGGCGAAACCCTCCATGTCGTTGTTGATCTGGCGGATTTTCCCGGCGAGATTGTTGTAAAAGATGGCACTGGGGATTGCGACCAGCAGACCGACGACGGTGGTCAGCAACGCGGCGGAGATGGACGGTGCGATGGCGGAGAGAAACACGGTGTTCTGCGCGCCCATGTTGGCGAATGCGTCCAGCACGCCCCACACCGTGCCAAGCAACCCCAGCATAGGCGACGCGGTCACGACGGTCGCGAGCAACCCCATGCCCTGTTCCACACGGATTTCTTCCTCCATTACGATATGTTCGCAAGTGCTGCGCACGAGTTCGATCTCGCTCGCCGCGAGCGCGGCATGCTCCTGGCCTCCCTGCTGGCGGCCGACCACCGCGCGGCGCGTGTCGGGCGCGAGGAACTTCACGAGGCGTTCGCACGTCCGCTCATAAATCAACGCCAGCGAGATCATCGTCATTTTCTTTCGCGCGAGATAGAGGCCTAACACGTCGCCGCCCGCGACAAACTCCCCGACAAAGCGTCGGTTACTGTTGGCGATGCTGGCCAACTCCTTGTTCTTCCCAATGATGATGGCCGCCGCGATGATTGAGCTGGCGATTTGTATCAGGACAATGACTTTACCCATCCCGTTTGATATTGCGAACGCATTAATCAGCGATGCTACCGGAAGCCCTGCTGACACCAAAAATCCGAATCCTCCCATGAAACCCTCCATGTACTAGAAATAGCATATAGATATACGCTACTTCCGTTCGGATGTCAATCCCGAATCCGCGGATAGAGCTTGATGTTGCGGTATTCCACGCTGGTGTGGTCGCCCTGAAAATAGATGGGGCCGGGCTTGGTGTCGTCCGCGTCCAACGCGCCGCCGGTGCATCCCTCGACGGGCTGGTTGTCAATGACCTTCTGCCCGTTGATGATGACGGTGACGTGGCGGTCGGCGAGGGTAACGTCGTAGGTATTCCATTCCCCCGCAGGTTTCGCGGCGTTCGCGGTCGGGGCGATGCGGTCGTAGATGGCCCCCATCGTGCCGCCCTTGGAGACGGGGCGCCCGTGCGAGTCCGTCGTCTGTACCTCGTAGCGCCCGCGCAGGTAAACGCCGCTGTTGCCGTTCTTGGGCAGGCGCACCTCCAGCGTGAGGCGAAAGTCCTCGAACTCGCGGTCGGTGCGCAGGTTGCCGAACTGGGGGGGGATGGGGCCGCCGTCCACCTTCGGCTCCAGCTTCGGGTCGTTGGTGAGGATGCCGTCCTTGACGCTCCACCCCGAGACGTCCTTGGGGTTGGTGAGCCGCCAGCCGTCCAGCGTCTTGCCGTCGAACAGCTCGATGGGGTCGCCGAATTTCAACGCGCCAACATCCGGCGCGGGCGGCATGGGCGCGGCGCGGGTGATGGCGAGTCGTGATTCCGTTCCAATCGAAGATCCATTCTTCCCGATGCGGATAAGCGAACAGCTAACGGTGTCTTTTGGGGTCGCATTGAGAATGACTCTAAGTTTGCCGAGGTTGTCGCGGCGCATACCTATGGCGGTCATGTACCAGTGGTCCCATGGGTAGTCGAAGCCCAGCCTGTTGATATCGAGCTTCACATCCTTCGCCGCTTCGACCCCGCCGACTTCCCAGAGCATCTCGACTTTCGGCGGCGTGGCCTCCGTGTCAACCGTGAGCCACGCAGCGCCGTTGTCGGGGGTGGTGATGTACCAGACACCGTCGAACGGCGATTTTGCCAGACACGCGGTTGCGAGTAGGGTCCCTGTGCAGATGATGAGCAGTTTCTTCATGGTCTTCCTCCGAGACGGAACTTGTTTAGTGCTGAGTAGGCTGCGCCTTTTGACGAAAGGCGGCTCTCGTAAAGCGTGATGTCCGTCGCCATCCACTTTCCGAAATGGGTTTCCGTATCGGCATCCATCGCCCGCGTCAACGCCTGGTTCCGCGCGCGTTCCTTGCAACGCCCGAGCGTGACGTGCGGACGAAAAATATCCTCGTCGGAGCTGAAGCCGAAACGCTTCAGCTCCTTCCATAGTTCGCGGTGGAGCGCCTCCATCTCGGGCGACAGGCTGACCCCCGCCCAGATGGTCTTGGGGTTGCGGCGGTTGCCGAAAAAGCCGAGGCCGCTGGCATGGCACGGCACAGCGGGCAACGCCTCGCAGACGCGCGTCATGGCCGTGGACAGGTGCGGCAGGAGCGACGGCGCAATCTCGCCCAGGAACGCGAGCGTGAGGTGAAGCTGGCCCACGTTGCACCACGTGACATCCACCGCTACCGGGGCAAGCCGCGTCATCGCCGCGCCGAGCGCGGCCTTTGTCTCTTGCGGAAGCGTTATGGCGATAAATACGCGCATCCGTCAGCCCCTCCCTTTTTTTATTCCTAAAATGCTCTGCATCTCTGCGTCTCTGCGAGAAAAAAAACGGTTAAAAAATGTCCAGCGCCTTTCCGCAGACGCGCGTGATGAGGTCGGTTGCGGGGCAGGGACCCGCGAGGTCGGTGAACGACTCGATGATCGCGGCGGGGTTGTGCGGGGCGAGGATTTCCGCCGGATAGGACGACGTGATCGCGATCACGGGCATCCCGGCGGCATTGCCGGACTGTATGCCCGCGATCGCATCCTCGAACACGATGCACTGCGCGGGCGACACGCCGAGACGTTCCGCAGCTTTAAGGTAAATCGCGGGATCGGGCTTGCTCTGCTTGACCTGCGTGGCATCCACGATTGCCCTGAAGTAATGGCGGATGCCCAGGCCGTCGAGCGTGAAGCGGATGTTCTCGTCCGGTGCGGACGTGGCGACACCGCACAGGATGCCATCACGCGCGGTGGCGTCCAGCACGGCGACAAGCCCGGCCGGGTGCGCGAGGTGCGGCGCGTAAAGTTCGCGATAGACCGCCTCCTTGCCGTCAATCGAGTGGCGCACCTCCTCATCCGTCGGCTCGCGTTCGAGGATGAACCTCATGTAGTCGCGGTTGTTCCATCCCAGGCGCGAGCGCACATCATCCGCGACCAACGCCTTGCCGAACTGCCGCGCGTACACGACCCATGCCTCCACATGGAAATCCGAATTCGCGCACAACACACCGTCCATATCAAAGATGAATGCTTTCATGCGGCAACAGTTTAGCAGAAACCGTTGAAAAAGGGAACAAGGAACGGATAAGCAATTCACCTAAGCAATTCACCTAAGCAATCTATCACGTCTACCTTAGCAGTCTGAACACGCCGCCGTTGGTGGCATGCTTGTCACATGTGACGGCACCATAGCGTCAGGAAAACAGAAGCACTGGCCGGAAGCCGTTATTACTTTCTGAATACGTCCTTGTAGATCCCGATGTTCTCGACGGGGATGTCGTTCAGGGGGGGGGCATGGCCTGCTGGAACCATTTGCTCTTCTTGAACGCGAGGATGCCGCGGTCGCGGTCGGGGATGCCGAGGGCGATGGGATGCTCGGGTGTCGCGATGAGATTGGCGAAGCCGTGGGGGTCGAAGTCTATCTGCGCGAGCTTGTTCGTTCCAGTCGTGTCAACGGCAAGGTTGTTGGCGCTGTCGAGCTTGTGGAAGAGCTGGCGGACCTCGCCGTCGAAGTCGAGCGGTTTGAGCCGGGAGTCAATGATGAGGTTGTCCCTGAACGCATTGCCGAGGGGTTCCTGCGGCGAGTTCTCCAATGTCGCGGCGAGGCGCGGGTAGGCGGTGCTCCAGGGGGGGGCCTTGTAGTTCACCGCCTCGGCTTTCTCTTCGAGGTTCCATCCGTCCCCGGGGGTGTTCCACTGTTTCCACTTCATGCCGCGCGCGTCGAGGTGGATGCCCACGAGGCTGTCAATGATGAGATTCGAGGTGAAGGTGTTGTCGCGGCCGCCGCCGATGAAGATGGCGTAGCCGCAGCGCTGGAAGATGTTGCCGTGGAGGGTGTCGCCGCTGTCGCAGTCGTCGAGGTACACGGCCATGATGTGGCGCGACTGCCCCTGCCCGTCGCCGCCGAGGTCGTGGAAGTAGTTATGGCGGATGACGTTGCCTTGGGAGGTCCAGTCGCGCCCGCAGTAGAACGCGCCCGCGTCGCCGGTCTCCTGGAGGACGCTGTGGATTTCGTTGAGCTCGATGGTCTGCTCGTTGCCGCCGTAGAGGATGGCGAGGTGGGGGCCGTCGTGCATGAGGTTGCGGCGGACGGTCGTGCCGATGCCCTGGATGTTGAACGCGCCCGCATACGTGCGGCTGAACTGACCGAACTTCCAGACGTGGTTGTTCTCAATCACGTTGCCGGACTTGACGAGGTTCTTGCGGTCGCCGCCGGACATGAACACGCCCGTGGTGCCGATGTTGTGGATGTCGCACGACTGGACGCGGCAGTGGGTCGCGTCCTGGAGGCCGATGGCGTCCTGCCCGGTGTTATGCAGTGCGCATCCCTCGATTGTGACGCGCTCGACCTTCCGCCCCGCGATGGCGGCCCCGTGCGTGTAGCCGAACTGCAGGCCGCGGAACGTGACGTTGCTCACGTTGCTCATCATGACCATCGGGGCGTTGAGCGTCGCGAGGACAATCTCGCCGCGTATCGCGTCCTTGCCCGGGTAGAAGTAGAGCCGCTTGGCCTTGCGGTCGAGGTACCACTCGCCCGGCTCGTCCAGCTCCTCCAGCACGTTGAGCGCGTAGAAGCGGCGCTCCTTGCCCCCCCACGTGCCGGCGCCGATGCCGTAGCCGTGCGGCGCGGCGAGCGTGACGGCCTTGGTCTCCGCGTCATAACTTGCGACCTGAATGGTCTCGTCGCTCCAGTCGTGCGTCCAGTAGCCTTTGAGCCACACGCCCTCGACGAGGTCCCACGTCCGGGCGTGGCCGTCGTCGAACACGAACACGCCGGGCCGCCTCACGCGCTTGGCGGGGTCCTCGGACTGGGGTTCCGCCAGCCCCTTGTCCAGTACGTTGGTGAACGACGCCCATCCCCCCCCGTTCGGCCAACGCGCGAGGGTTTGCGGTTCCCCCCCCGCGTAGAGGAACGGCGGCGGCGGCTTGCCCTTAAACGATTTCGGGTACTCGGGGAACGGCTCGCTGACGAGCGGCGCGAGATCGCAGACCTGCACCTTGCCGCGTACCTCGGGCTTCAGGCGATTAAGCACCGCCTCGTCCTTGCGCGGCGTGAACGACTGCGTGGGCAGCACGATA